>JBJERD010000096.1:0-3747 GCA_051882095.1 Oscillospiraceae bacterium | reverse complement strand
CTACTATTTCTTTAAGCTCTTCCTTTTCCTCGTCAGCACCGGCAACATCGGCAAAGGTCGCCTT
This sequence comes from Oscillospiraceae bacterium, assembly GCA_051882095.1. GTDB lineage: Bacteria > Bacillota > Clostridia > Oscillospirales > Ruminococcaceae > FB2012. Next base: position 3,683 of record JBJERD010000096.1, on the reverse strand, counting down.
TTTGCTGCTTGGCGCCTGCTTTGCGTTTGTCTTTCCGAAAGCGGACATCTTTCCGCCGCCTGCACTCTTCATCATGTAGACAAAGAAGAATATCATAACACCAAGCATAAGCAGCGTTGGTATAAGATTGAGCCAAAAGCTGTTATCCGAAACAGGGATAAGATTATATTTCAGCGGCTCGTCGGGATATTTCTCGTTATACTTCTTACGGTAATTCTCCGCTTCTTCTCCGCCGAGAACCTCCTGAGCAAACAAAGAAACATTCGGTACGGAATAATTCATCTTCTCGTCCGAATCTCTCAGCTTGTAAATAAGCTTTCCTGAACCCAGATCAAGCTCAAATTCAGAAACCTCCAGATTATCAAAGCTCTGCATTATCTCGGAATACTGCTTATCCGACTTGTTGCTGCTCATTGACGTGAGCATATAAACAAGACCTCCAAGCACTATCACCGAAACCAGAAGATATATTATCAGCGATTTTCCGTTATTGCTATTCTTCAATCCATCACAACCTTTTGTTCATTTGTTATCTCTGCCCCGCTTCTGCAAAGCACATAAAGCGGCGGCGATCTTTCTCATGTAGGGCAAAGCGCCCGAAAAACTGTCGAAAACGCTCAAATAATATAATAAACCATATATGTGACAGTTTTATGATATTTCGCAGATAAGCAGTCTTTCGGAAGAGTCATCCGCAGCAACTCTTTCGGCTGCTCCGAAGCCCTCAATAAAGATTATTCCCTCATCATCGGCGAGAATGACCGTTTTATTGCGGTTTTCAACGGGAACACGCTCGTTAAAAAGCTTTTTCACCGAAGATGTATGCTCTCTTCCCGCAAGGCGGATTCTGTCTCCGCCCTGTCTGCTTCTCAGCAAAATCTCACCTTTTATTTTATCATAATCCATAAAAGAATTTGCAAACTTTTTATGAACATTTTTACTCTTATCGGTACTGTCATGCAAAATCAGCGTAACTTTTTTGTCAAAAAAATCGCAGCTGCTGTTTACGGATATCCTGCGGCAGTCAGCCTTGCTGTCGATATTGGAGTGATCGGTAATTCTGAATATTCCACGGCTGCACAAAGCGAATTTATCGCCCGAAAGATTAAGCTTTCCGCCGTGTTTAATTATTTCGGAAAGCTCTTCGACCCTGTCAAAGCTGTAGGATATATTATTCTCGGTAAGTATGCCGATTATTGCTCTGTTTTGCAGGGGCTTTTCCGCAGCGGAAAGGATATCTGCTCTGTAGCCGCCGCTTGTACGGCTTTCTGCCAGAAGCTTATCGGCAAGACCGCTCAGAAAGCCTTCGTCCTGTCTTAGCTGTTCAACAGTTCTGCCAAAGCCGTCAACGGCATAAGGATTTATCTCTTTAAACACAGGCACCACAAGGTTTCTTATCTTGTTCCTTGAACAGTCGTTTATCATATTTGTGGAGTCAACAACATAGCTCTGACTGCGCTGTGCAAGATAAGCTTCGACCTCTTCTCTTGTGCAGTAGATAAGCGGTCTTATTATTTTCCCCCTCACAGGCGGTATGGAACACAAGCCTTTAAGCCCCGTTCCTCTGGTAAGGTTGAAAAGCGCCGTTTCATAGCTGTCCGAAAGAGTGTGAGCGGTTGCTATCTTATCACATTCAATGTCGTAAAACACTTCATACCGCAGCTTTCTTGCTCCCTCCTCAAGCGAGCAGGAGTTCTCCGCGCAGAAGCTTTTTACGTCAACTCTTCTCACTGCAAGAGGTATGCCAAGCTTTTCGCACAGGTCTATGCAGAATTTCTCGTCACGCAGGCTTTCTTCGCCTCTCAGCTGATGATTGATATGACAAGCCTTAATATTGCAGCCAAGCTCTTTCAAACACAAAAGGAGGGTTACGCTGTCTGCGCCGCCCGAAAGACAGCACAGAACAGTATCGCCCTCTGATATCATGTTATATTCGCCAATAGCCTTTTTTACTTTTTCAAACATAGCTACTCTTTTCTGAAATCAAGACTTCTGAATAATGTATATTCACCTATCCAACCAAGCTTCACCGTATCGGTAGTGCCGTGTCGGTTCTTTGCCACTATACACTCGGCAACGCTCTGATCGGCGTTTTCCTTATCATAATAAGCGTCTCGGTACAAAAACATGATTATGTCTGCATCCTGCTCGATAGAGCCCGATTCTCTCAGGTCTGAAAGCATAGGACGCTTGTCGTCACGCTTTTCCGAGCTTCTTGAAAGCTGTGAAAGCGCAATAACAGGCACGTTAAGCTCCTTAGCCATAAGCTTCAGCTGTCTGGTTATCTCCGATACCTCGTTAACACGGCTAGTATGCTTGTTGGGAGATGACATCAGCTGCAAATAGTCGATAACAACAAGCCCCAGATTTCTCATTCGTCTGAGCTTTGCTTTCATCTGCGGAACGTTTATTCCTGCGCCGTCGTCAAGATATATAGGCAGCTTGGCAAGAGTTTCTGTACCTGCCGCCAGCTTTGCCCAGTCGTCAGGCTCGATCTTTCCCGAGCGCAAACAAGTGTTGTTCACAAGCGACTCGGAAGAAAGCATACGGGTGACCATCTGCTCCTTACCCATTTCCAGAGAGAAAATAACGACTTCCTTCATTGTTCTCTTGCAGGTGTTGACTGCAATATTAAGCGCAAACGCCGATTTTCCCATTGCAGGACGAGCCGCAAGAATAATAAGGTCGGATTTATTAAGACCTGTAGTGATAGCGTCAAGCTGCGAAAATCCTGTCTTTGCTCCCAGATGCTTTTCTGCGTCGGGACCGCTTATCTCCTGCAAATGTGCATAGGCGTCGATTATTACGCTGTCTATTCGTGTAAGTCCCTGAACCTCGTTGCCCTGTCTGATGTCGAATATCTTCTGCTCAGCGCTGTCAAGCATAGTCTGTGCGTCAACAGAACCGTCGTTGGCAGTTTCGATTATCTCATTTGCAACGTTTACCAGCGCACGGATATGATACTTTTCTTCAATTATCTTGCAATAGCTCTCGATATTTGCAGTTGAAGGCACACCCTCCATCATTCCGGTAAGATAAGCCTTTGCCATTGCCGAGGTCTCAAACACGCCCATAGTCACAGCTTCATCAATGACCGTGATGATATCCTCAGTCTGAGACGTGGTGAACATACGCATCATTATTGCGAAAAGCTGCTGGTGCTGAGGGCGGTAGAAATAATCGGGACGAAGTATCTCTATTACCTTCGGCAGAACCGAAGGGTCAAGCAGAACGCCTCCGAGAACAGCCTGCTCCGCTTCAAGGGAATACGGCAGCTCTCTGCCGAGAATATCGCTTGCCCTCATTGGCGAAGAATTTTCAATTGCCATTTTTTATTCTTCAACCACCTTAATTTTTATAGAGCATGAAACGCCCTGAGTCATTTTTACTGTTGCGGTGAAATCACCGAAGCTCTTGATATCTCCGCTGAGAACTATCTTCTTCTTATCAACGGTCTGAGAATACTGAGCCTTTATAGCATCTGCAACCACAGCTCCCGTAACAGCTCCGAAAAGCTTTCCTCCCTGACCTGCCTTAGCCTTGACAACAACCTCTTTGCCCTCCAGAGCAGCGGCGATCTTTTCATTTTCAGCCTTTTCAACATCAAGCTTGTGCTGAGCCGAAGCCTTTTTGCCTGCAAGGTCGTTGAGATTTTTTGCATTAGCTTCAACTGCTAAGCCCTT
>JBJERD010000095.1:0-3758 GCA_051882095.1 Oscillospiraceae bacterium | reverse complement strand
AAAGGGAGAGTTCCTTGCAAACGGAGTCCCCAATGATCTTAAGCATACAAGGGGAGTCGTTTCTATGGCTCGTTCACAGATGCCCGATTCGGCAGGCTCCCAGTTCTTTATCATGCATCAGGACGCTCCTCATCTGGACGGTCAGTATGCAGCCTTTGGCAAGGTGGTCGAGGGAATGGACGTTGTTGACGAGATAGCTTCCGTTGACGTAAATTTCAACGACAGACCCCTTGAGCCTCAGGTAATGAAAAAGGTCACTATTGAATAAGAGAAGATAACAAGCCGTTGCCTTTTTGGGGACGGCTGTGTCGGCTTTTTACGGAAAGAAGGCGAGATCGTGGAAGGCAGAAAAACAGTCGGCATTTGCTATACAGGATTCGGTTCGGAATATCAGTCTAAAATAATAAACAGGTTTTTAAGCAAAGCTCTGGAAGTGCCTGAGCTTCGGCTGCTGTTTTTTACCTGCAATTCCGACGGTTACAGCAGAACCGCTTTTGATAATGGCGAAACTGCTATTTTCAAGCTTATAAATTATGACAAGCTGGACGTGCTGGTGGTGCTCAGCGAAACTATAAGAAATTCTGAGCTTCTTGACAGTATAATTGAGGGGGCAAAGGAGCATAACGTCCCCGTTATTTCATTTGATAAAAAGATCGACGGCTGCTACAACGTGATTTTCAGCGACGACTCGGCGATTTATAATATGGTAACTCACCTTGTTAAATGTCACGGCTGCCGGAAGATCAATTTTCTTTCGGGAAACTTCAATCAGGAGATATCGGTGAGAAGAATTAAGGCATACAGAAAAGCCTTGGAGGACTGCGGTATTGAATATGATGAAAGCCGTGTTGGCGACGGTAACTGGTGGTATCATTTTTCCCGTCAGACAGTAAAAAAATGGCTTGATTCGGGAATGGAGATAGATGCTATTGCCTGTGCAAACGACGATATGTCTATGGCTGCCTGCGCTGAGCTTAACGCAAACGGTCTGACCGTTCCGGGAGATGTTCTTGTGACCGGAATAGATAATCTTGTTGAAGGGCAGTATCATTTTCCTCAGATATCTACTGCCAGAATGAAGCATGAGGAAGGCGCCGAAACGGTGGTGGGAATAATTTCTGACCTGATGAACGGTAAACAACCGAAGAATACATATGTACTTGACTCTGAAATGATATATGCTGAAAGCTGCGGCTGCGAAAAACGGCATGATGGTGATATCAATGAATATCACAGAAACTGCGTTCAGGAACTGGACTCAGTAAATCTTTTCAATAAGCAGATGTGCCGCGCAAGTTCAAGAATAGTTACAAGCACAGATGAGAAATCGGCAATACATGAGCTGAAAAAGATAGCCAGCCGTGCTTGGGCTCAGAAAATGTGGATATGCGTTGAAGAGCATTATTTTGACTCGGATAAAGGGTCTGACGATATGGTCAGAAGAAACAGTTTTTCCGACAGAATGGAAGTTATCGCATTCAAGGATAACGACGATATAGGTTGCGACGCAGTTTTTGATACGTCTGAGTTTATTCCGCATCTGGAGCAGGAGTTTAACGAGTGTCGTGCTATAACATTCCTGCCGCTCCATGTCAGCGACGAGGTCATCGGATATATCGCTAAGGAAAATAACAGTATAAACAGTGAAAGTCAGTGGTTTATATATGCTCTGAATATCTCAAACGCTTTGGCGGCTGTAAAGCAGCAGACTTGTCTCAGAAATATGATAGCAAAGCTTGAGGATATGTATATCAGAGATTCAATGACAAAGCTGTATAACCGCAGAGGATTTTTCAAAAAGCTCAGCCAGCTGCTTGGCGAATGTGATGTGAAAAATCTTATGGTCGCTTCGATAGATATCGACAATCTGAAATATATCAATGACAAATTCGGTCATAACGAGGGAGATTACGCTATCAATACGGTGGCAAAGGCTCTGGAGTTTATTTCGGAAAACGGAGAGATATGCGCAAGGTTCGGAGGCGACGAGTTTATAGTTGCAGGTTCATATGACACCGACGAATACCGCAGCAACTATGAAAAGCGTTTCAATGATTATCTCGAGTATTTTAACGAGAACACCACAAAGCCATATGAGGTAAGAGCAAGCTTTGGCATGGTAGTTGACGAATTCAGCGGAGTAAACAACATCGACGACCTTATAAAGATCGCAGATGAGAGAATGTATGCCCGCAAATCCGGAAAAGGAAGTCATTATAGAACAAGGTAGTATTTCGCCATTCCCGAAAATCGGGAGTGGCGTAGATTTTACAGTGTGATAGTCGAATTATGTTTTTTCGGCAGGGAAGTGAGATCTTATGATTTTAAAGAGAATATCAGCCGCAGCGGCAGCGGTCATAATTATGCTTTCATGCGCATTATGCGCACAGGCTGAGGAGCAATGGGAAAATGAGCCTCAGCAGTATTACGGTGATGAGGCTCAGTCATGGCAGGAAAATGAGGGCTATGGCAGCGAGCAGTATACCGCCGAAGAGTGGGAAAACTACACAGAGCAGATTACAGAATCTTACGAGACGGAGGAAACCTACTCTGAATATGTGCCCGACGAGCCCACCTTGCAGCCTACAAAAATAAGTCTGGAGATAGGCGAGGTCAAAAATCAGCGGTTTACGGCAAAGCTGAATATTACCCCCGAAATAGCGGTTTCGGGCGCTTTGATAAGCATTGAATATGACAGCGACCTGCTTGAACTGAGAAGCTCTGAGATAAATTCAGCAGAAATAGGCGGCATACCCGTGGAGGACAGCACCGACGGCAAATATACATTTACATATGTGAACACTATGGGCACCGATTTCAGCGGAACCTATTCAACGCTGAATTTTCGGATAAAGGATACTTCCATGACCTCTACGGTCATATATGTTTCGGTGGAGTCGCTGGAAGATATCAATTTGCTGTCTATTCCCAATGTTACGGAAAACGGCATAGTAAATTATCGCAAAGCCGAGCCTGCAAACGGAGAATTGTCCCCCACTGAGGACGGCAAAACTATAACCGTTGAAAAATCAGAAAAGCCCGTCCCGCTGGAAGAGCTGGGCATATCTGATGTTAAAAGCGTTACGGTCACAGATAATCAGCTTGCATATGCTGAGGACGGAAAGCTTTTCACGCTTGCGGTCGGAAGCACCGAGCTTATAGTGACCTTCAACGACGGCGCAAAAACCATATACAGCATTGAGATAACCGACCCCGATGCAGCTTCTTACGGGACGGAGATCTCAGACAAGAAGAATATCAGCACCGCCGAAGATGATGACGACAGCGGAGTGACGACTGCGATAATAATAGCCATAGCAGCGGCGTTGGGAGCTATCGCAATAGAATATGTTGTGATAGTAAAGCCCTTCGGCAGCTATAAAAAAACCAAGCCTACCGTCTATCGTCAGGATTCGGAGGAGACTGATGAAGAGGCTGCACCGATGCCCGATGAAGAAGCGGCAGCCGAAAACGAAAATTCAGAAGAAGACGAATAATAAAAAACACATTCTGCGACGGTCTTGCAGAATGTGTTTTGTTTTGTCTTTAGTATTTTAAGCGTATCAATATCAGTCTTCCTTGCGTGAGCTTACACGATTGAAGATGATCACGAAAATCGACCATGCGATCTCGCCGATGCAGGCGATCATGATGATAGCTGTTACAGGATTTGTTTTTGCGCCTGTTGATGGGTTGCTGTCGGCAGACTGAGGATTGCTGTCGGCTTCCTGAGTAGCGTGGAGAACAACGCTTTCTAT
>JBJERD010000094.1:0-24774 GCA_051882095.1 Oscillospiraceae bacterium | reverse complement strand
CATATTATAGTGTTTAAAAGCAGCGTACTTTGCTGCGGTATGTACGAAAGGACTTGAAATAAATGGACTACGCTAAGGAATCATTAAAGCTTCATCATGACTGGAAAGGAAAGATCGAGGTAGTTTGCCGTGTTCCCATGGAAACAAGAGACGACCTGTCGCTTGCTTACACTCCGGGAGTTGCACAGCCCTGCCTTGAGATACAGAAGGATATCGACAAAAGCTACGAGCTGACAAGACGTTCAAATCTTGTTGCGGTGGTGACAGACGGTACTGCGGTGCTTGGACTGGGCGACATCGGACCTGAGGCAGGTATGCCTGTAATGGAGGGCAAGTGCGCTTTGTTCAAGGCGTTTGGAGATGTTGACGCAGTTCCGCTTTGTGTTCGCTCTAAGGACGTTGACGAGATAGTAAGGACTATAAGCCTTATTTCGGGCAGCTTCGGAGGAATTAATCTTGAAGATATTTCAGCTCCCAGATGCTTTGAGATAGAGAAAAAGCTGAAGGAGTGCTGCGATATACCCGTTTTCCATGACGACCAGCACGGTACTGCCGTAGTTGTTCTTTCGGGAATACTTAACGCTCTCAGACTTGTGGGCAAGGATTTTGAAAAGGTGACTGTTGTCATAAACGGTGCAGGCTCTGCCGGAATCGCTATCGGAAAGCTGCTGCTTTCGCTGGGCGTGGGAGAGCTTATCATGGTGGACAGGCAGGGAATAATCTGCGAGGGCGAACCGCAGCTTAACGAGTCTCACGAGCAGATAGCAAAGATAACAAACAGAGGCAAGCGCAAGGGAAGTCTTGCAGACGCTCTTAAAGGCGCAGACGTTTTTGTAGGCGTTTCAAAGCCGGGACTAGTTACTCCCGAAATGATAAAGACCATGAACAGCGACCCTGTTATTTTTGCAATGGCAAATCCTGTTCCCGAGATAATGCCCGACCTTGCAAGAGAAGCCGGAGCCGCTGTTGTGGGAACTGGAAGAAGCGATTTCCCCAATCAGATAAATAACGTGCTTGCATTCCCGGGAATTTTCAGAGGTGCGCTTGATGTTCGTGCAAGCGATATCAACGATGAAATGAAGATAGCCGCAGCAAAGGCGATAGCCGCTTTTGTTACAGACGATAAGCTGTCCGCCGATTATATCATTCCGTCGGCTCTTGACAGAAACGTAGCCGCAGCGGTTGCAAAGGCAGTTGCACAGGCAGCAAGAGATACGGGAGTTGCAAGAATTTAAGCTAAATAAAAATCGCCCGAAACGTAATGATTTCGGGCGATAGTTTATTTGCTGTGTTTGTAGATTATCTTGTCCTCGGGGTCTATCTGGTCGTATCCCCACTTGAAGGATATCCATGAAGACAGCAGATAGAACAGCGGCATTACAGCGAACAGAATGAATACATAAGGATTCATCTGATTAACGTCGGCGGTGTGAGCAACAAGGTCGATGAGCGGGAAAAAGCAAGCGTTCAGAAGCTTGTATGCAGGAAGAAAATTGCCAATTATACCTGCCTTTGAAAGTGCAAGCAGTACGAGCGTGATGTAGCTTGGAATCATTGCCGCCGAGCCTATAGCAAGACCGAAATTCCTGCACGGCTTTTCACCGTGAAGATTGACTTTGTTTCTTGCCTTTTCACCCTGCTTTAATCCGAAATCAGCCATAACGCAGATTATTGTGATCAAACCGACCGAACCGAAAAGTATGTTTCCGAAAGTACCCAAAGCTTTTGAGACGGCGATAAAAAACAAAAATACAAAAAATCCGAACAGCTCACATTCGGCAAATTTTATCAGTCCCCAAAGCAATAATTTTTTCTTGTTTATTTTATTATCCATGTTCATGTCTCCTTTATCCGTTGAAAAGTATTATATCACAATACCGGCTGTATTGCAAGCGGATAAAATTAATTTTTCTTGCAAACCTGAGTGTTGCATGATATAATGTATTTATCAAAGTAAAAGAGCGGAGGTAACACCCAAAATGAAAACTGCTTTTGTAACAGGCGGCTCGGGAGATATTGGTTCTGCCGTGTGCATGGCTCTTGCCGCAAAGGGATATGCCGTTGCGGTTGGGTACTGCAAAAACAAGGACCGTGCGGAAAAAGTCTGTGAGAAAATAAGAAACGGCGGCGGTGTTGCTGCCGCTGTGTTCTGCGATATATCCGACGTGATAAGTGTACAAAAAAGTGTACAGATAATCAATGAACAGCTGGGCAGTCCGCAGGTGCTTATCAATAACGCAGGTTCGGCGGATATCGGTCTTTTCACCGACCTGAGCGATGAAAAGCTTGTGCGGCTTATTAATGAAAATCTTGTGGGAGCAATGCTGCTGACAAAAGCGCTGCTGCCCGATATGATAAAACGACATTACGGAAAGATAGTGAATATCTCCTCGGTGTGGGGAGAGGTGGGGGCTTCCTGCGAGGTCGCTTATTCGGCGGCAAAAGCGGGGCTTATCGGATTTACTAAGGCTCTTGCGAAAGAGGTCGCTCCCAGCGGTATAAATGTTAACTGCATAAGCGCAGGGCTTATCGACACCAAGATGAACTCGGAGCTTTCGGCGGAAGAGCTGACTGCCATCATTGACGAGATACCGGCAGGAAGAGCGGGAACTCCCGAGGATATTGCCAATGCGGTAATGTTCCTTATTTCGGATCAGGCGCAGTATTTAAACGGTCAGACGACCCGAATAGACGGTGCATGGTGTTGATTTTATGCAGTTGCGCTAAAAGAAATGTTTAAACAACTCGATTTATTGTAGTAAATATCATTGACTATTTATTATTATTATGTTAAAATATAATTGCGATTTGATTATCGTGAATTGATTATATTCAAACAAAGAAAGGACAAAAGACTATGAAGAAAATTTCTGCTTTATTATTGGCGCTTATCATGACCTGCGCAGCATTTACTGCCTGCGGCGATTCTGATTCCGACAGCAAGAAGAAAACTGAGAAAAAGAGTGAGACTTCATCGGCGGCAGCTGTTGATGATGAGTCCAAGGCTGATGAGTCCAAGGCTGAGGAATCCAAGGAAGACGACTCAAAGGTTGAAGAGGGCGGACTTGCAAAGGCTTATACTGAAAAGCTCAACAGCGGCGAGTTTGCATTTGATATGACAGTATCTTCCGATATGACCGGTGAGATACCCTGCTCAATGGCTGCAAAGAACGGCAATTTCCATGTTACAATGGCAATGATGGGCATGAATATTGAGATCTACATTGTTGACGGCAAGGCTTACACTCTTATGCCGGAAGCTAAGCTTTATGAGGTATCTGAGGATATCGACCTTGATGAAATGGGTCTTGATACATTTACCCTTGATGAAGATTACAAGTACGTTGAAACTAAGGAAGAGGACGGCATGACTGTTGAGGTATACACCGTTCCTTCTGAGGGATTTGATATCAGCGGTCTGGAATCCGAAGAAGAGTCTTCCGAAAGCGATGAGTCTTCAAACGATACTGTTTCTTACTATTTTGACGCAGACGGAAATCTCAAGAAGATCGTGACTGTAAGCAGTCTTGCGGGAACAACCACTGTTACTGTAAATTCACTTGCATTTGAGTGCGATGATATCGTTCTTCCCGATCTTTCCGACTGGGTAGAGAGCAAGGAAGGCGAAGAGCTTGATCCTGAAACTCAGATGAAGGTTACTCTTTCAATGTTCGGTGTAACGGAAGAAATGGTCAAGGACGCAGGATTTACATATGCTCAGCTTGCAGAATTGGAAGATGAGGAGCTTATGGAAGCTCTCAGCGAAATGGGAGTAGATCTCAGCGGTCTGATGGGCGATTTTGAATAAGCAAAAAAGATACTGATTTTACGGACAGCTCAGCGCTGTCCGTTTTTTCATTTGAAGCAGAAAAACGTCTTGCAAATGGGTGTGATTTTTGCTATAATAGTAGTGATAAAAGCAATGAAAGGAAAATAAAAATGAAAAGAGCAAAAATAACTGCTATGGCGCTTGCGTTTGCAATGTGCTGCTCAATGGCTTCCTGCGACAATTCGGACAAAACAGATAAAGAAATCTCGTCGGCGGACGTATCCTCGGCTGCCGAAGGTTTGGAATATGCCCCCTCCGGCGACCAAAGACTTTTCGATTCTTTGAAGGAGAAGTACGGAGATAATTACAAGCTGACCTGCAAATACAATGGCAGCGAGGCGTTATTCTCGATCAGCGGCGGGCGGTCGTATTACGGTGTTGGAGAAAGCGGAGCAAAGAATATCATTATGTATACAACCGATAAAAAGCTGTATAAGATAATGGAGTCTACAAAAATGTATTCGGTCAGCGAAGACGATTTTGATGTAAGAGACTGCGACCCTCTTTTCGGAGCTACCGACGAATTTGTTTCAGCTGAAAAGGACGAAAAGGCTGGGACTTTCAACGAGCGCTATACTGTTGACAAAGAGCTTGTGGGAGCAGAGGGCGAAATAGAGTATGCTTTTGATACAAAGACTGGAGATCTGAAAAGCTACACAATAACCGTAGAAGAACAGTCTGTGGAATATCAGGTCATCGAGCTTGCTGAAGCCGACGAGTCGTTGTTCACTCTTCCCGACCTTTCGGGTTATACGGAAAGCAAATAAAAAAAGCGGACAGAAATTCATCTGTCCGCTGATTTTTTTGAATGTCAGCTGATCGAGATAATAAACTCGATCTCTCCGAAAGAGAAAGTGACCGGAATGCAGAAAGCAGGGTGGTCGAAAGCAACGCTTGAAGATTTAATAAGCTCCTGCGGCTCAAGGCTCAGCTCGATGCCGTTTTCGTTTGACTCGTTTACAACGAAAAGTCCGTTGGTAACGTTAAGGAACTCGCCTGCGGTAGCGTCAACAAAATCGTTGACCTCTGTAAAGGTCTCCTTTGAAAATCTTTCGGCAAGTGAAATGTATTCGGATTCAGAGCTTGCAATACAGATATCTGCGTTATACTTTCCGCAGATCTTCTGTCTTACTATGTAATCAGCATCCGTATTGTTAACGACCGTAGCCTCCAGGGGAGTAAAGTCGTCGCCGATAAATCTGATAAGATTCTTAAACAGCAGAGTAACGTAATCTGTATAAACTCTTGCATTTTCGGCGGTATCAAAGTGATAGAAGCTGTTTACAAGAGCAGCAAGCTTGTCGTTCTGATTGCCTGAGATATCGTCGTCCGAAAGCTGATACTCAGCCTTGTATTTGGATATAGCCGATTCAAACTCCGCATTTGACAGCAGACCGTTGTTAACAAGGGTCTGACCAAGAAGCAGATAGTCTGTAGGCTGCTGAGAAAGCAGGTTCTCAACGTCAGCCTCGGTAAGATAGCCAAGGTCAACGGCAAGGTCTCCGAAACGCTTGTCCACGCTCTGCTGAGCAACGTTAACGTGCTCAACCTGTTCGGAGGTCATAAGACCAGCGTTGATAGCAAGAACGCCAAGACGCATACGGGTATTCTTCTTGTCGTCTATAGCCTGAGCCAGAGCCTCGGGTGAAACCAGTCTGTTATTAAGCAGAAAAGCTCCGAAAAATTGTGCAAACATAAAAAACTCCTCCTTAAAAACAGATTATTTCATAATATTGCGGATAAGCTTCTCGACCTGAGCGTCGTCTATAGGCTTCTGAACAAAGTCATAAGCGCCGTTGACGATAGCTTCCTTCAAATGGCTCTGAGTGCCGACTGACGAAGCCATGATGACCTTTGCGTTTTTATCATACTCTCTGATCTGCTTTAATGCCTCGATACCTGTGAGCTTAGGCATAACGATATCCATAAATACGATATCAGGGTTGTTTTCCTTGTATTTAGCAACTGCTTCCTCACCGTCGGCAGCTTCATACACAGTTTCAACGCCCAGCGACATAATAAACATTCCCAATTTTTTGCGAGCGAACATTGAATCGTCGCATATTAAAATTTTGATGTCCTTGAAATCCATCTAAAAGTCCTCCCATACAAAATAATCATAATTCTACAGATAAATTTCGTTTAACATATCTAAAAATATTTTAGCATAAATTTTGCCGAAAAGCAAGTAAAATTTCGCAGTTTTTATTAGTGATTATGCATAAATTTAAAAGGATAAATTTTTTACGCCAAAAGCTTGACTTTTGCCCCCGGATATGATATAATAATTTAGCATTAAATTTGCACAGGTAAGAAAGTGCAATTTATGCCGGTGTGATGGAATTGGCAGACGTGCTGGACTCAAAATCCTGTGGTAGTGATACCGTACCGGTTCGACCCCGGTCACCGGCACCAGTCCTAGCCCGGACGGGGCAGAATCCGACATCATTTTACTGATGTCGGATTTTTTTGTGCCGCTGAGTAAGAACATTCGGAAACGCATATTTATTTGTCCTAGCCCGGACGGGCAGAATCCGACATCATTTTATTGGAGTCGGATATTTTTGTGTTCTGAATTAAAACGACAGGGAAAAGCGGTCCTCACATTTTACTGTGAGGACCGCTTTTGTAAGAAAGGAAATTATTAATAAAGAAAACAATGATATTAGCTTAAATCAGTTTGCAGGTATGTTATTCTTTTACCGCACCCGATACAAGTCCGCTGTAGATGTATTTCTGTAAGAACAGGAATATTACCAGCGTCGGGATGATGCATATGATTATTCCCGCAAATACTACTTCCCATTGAACGGTCGTTGCATTCATGAGATTGTAAAGTACCGTCGAGATAACCACATGGTCGTCATCGGGCATATAGAGCTTTGGGGTATAGAAGTCATTATATATACCTACGAATTTTATTATAAGCACAGTTGCGATGGCAGGCTTCAGGTTGGGGAGGATAATACTGAAATATACTCTGGCATAAGACGCACCGTCCATTATGGCGCTCTCATCTAGAGAATAGGATATCTGTCCGAGGAACTGAATGAAAATGTATATCGAAATGATATCCGTTCCCACGTTAAGAATTATGGGAGCAAGCATTGATCTGTAAAGACCCAGCTTGTATACTATCCTGAACACAGTTACCTGCATTGTGATGTTGGGCAGAAGGGTAGCGATAAGGAACGCAGTCTTTACTGCCCTTGAAAAATATGTATCGAATCTTTGCACTACATAAGCTGTCATAGTACCCGTAAGAATAGATCCGACACATGATATTACTATTATGATAGCGGTATTCTTAAAGGCGAGAAAGATGTTCTGAGTAAAGAACGCTTCGCTGAAATTTTCCCACATGGGCACTTCCGGAAGAGTAAATACCGAAGTGTTTGAAAGCTCCTTGTAGGTTTTGAGCGAGCCTATAAGAACCACAAGTATCGGCACGATAACAAAAAGACAGCATATTATCAGAAACAGATATTTAAAAAAGGTGAGCAGCTTTGCGCCCAGATATAAAGGCTGTTTGTTTTGCTTCATTTAAAATGCCGCTCCCTTCCGTTTCTTATTTTTTTTAGGACGGCTGTCGCCCTCTCTGAAGAAGTACTTCTGAATGAACGTTACGATTATCGTTATGATAAGCAGAACGATACCCATTGCCGAGGCGAGACCAACTTTGTCCAGGACGAATGCAGTGTCGATGGTCTTGATAACAAAGGTGGTTGTTCCCATCATTCCCTTGGTGGTGATGTATGGTATCTCAAATACCGATATAGCGCCCTTTACAGCAAGAATCAGCTGCAGCGAGATTATCGGCTTGATGCTTGGGAATACGATGTATCTGAACGTTTGCCACGGATTTGCTCCGTCCAGATCGGCAGCCTCGTAAAGATCGGGGCTTATTGACTGGATAGCTCCGATATACATGATTATATCAAATCCTATGTATTTCCATATAGAAATGAATACAAGACAGCAGTTGGCAAGAAACGGTTTGTTGATGTCAAACCAGAGAACAGGGTCTAAACCGAAAGCTGTGAGTATAGCGTTGAGCGTACCGTCAGGTGTAAGACCCGACTGACCTTTAAGAAAGAATCTCTGGAAAATGATCGAAACTGCAACTCCGTTCATAAGGTAAGGGAAGAAAAGTATACCCTTAAAAAGTCCTTTTGCTCTGATCTTAGAGCAGAGTATGGAAGCAAGCAGAAGTGCGACCGCCTGCTGGATAAACGAGCCTGCAAGATAATAAAGGCTGTTTTTGAAGGTTTCAAGATAATCGGGCTGAGTGAATATCGTTTTGTAATTTGAAAGTCCGGCAAAAGTCGGATTTGCACCGAATTTGTCTCTGTTCTGAAAGCTGAACAATACCATATCCAGAGCAGGAATAAAGGTAAACACTATCAGCAGGACTATAGGCAGCGCAAGAAATGCGATAGAAGTATAAAACTTTTTACCGGCATAGGTTTTAGACCATTGAGCCAGACTCTTTCGTCTATTAGGGTTTTGCATTTTAGTCCTCCTTGCAGCATATATCCCGCCGGAGCGGGATACTGCCTTTATTTATCAGCCAAGGATTTTGTCTCTAGCATCTGCCCACTTCTTATTGGCGTCAGCAATGATCTCGTTGAAGCCGTCTTCGCCCTTACCTGCAAAAGCAGCCTCTGCCAGCTTGATCTTGAAGTTGTCTTCGTTACCGTCCCAAACGCCTACTTCGGCAGCCTTGTCTATCTCATCGAACTTACCGATAAGATCGTCAGGAGCAGCAGCCTTTTCAAAGAATACAGCGCCCTTGAAGCCTTCGAGAGTGTCGGGGAGCTCTTTGTTCTGGAGAGTGGAGATCATACCTTCCTGCTCGGAGAAACCTGAGTCGGAAACGAACCACTCAACATATGCCTTAGCAAGATCCTGATTTTCTGAATGAACGCTTACGCCGATAGTGTAGTCAGGGCCTTCCTCTGCGTAAACCTTGCCGTCTGCTGCTGTGATAGGAACAGGCATATATCCGATATCGTCAGGGTTTTCAGCCTTTTCCATAAACTGTGATACAGCCCATGAACCCATTACCATTGTAGCGATCTTACCCTCGCCGAACCATACCTTAGAGGATTCCCACTCGGTATTTGCGTGGTCTTCTTCAAGAAGATCGGGGTTGGAGAAGAGGTCGTACATCAGCTTGTAAACCTCATAGTAGCCGTTGCCCTCAGCGAAGAGGTCTTCCTTGTTCTTGAGCAGGTCGTTTTCAGCCTCAGCTCCGCCTGCTGCGGAAAGAACAAGATTCTGCCACTGACCGATAGTCCAGCTTGCATCCTTGAAGTTTGTGTAGTAAGGAATAGCATCTGTCTTCTCAGCAATGAGCTTCAGGTCTGCAATGAACTCGTCGGGTGTTTTAGGGGTTTCTGTGATGCCTGCGTCTGCCCAGATCTTCTTGTTGTAAAGAACGCCTGTAGCAGTTCCGCCTACTGCAAGACCATATACGTTACCGTCTGCTGTCATTTTCTTATCTGCCCAGCGGTATGTATCCTTGAATTCGTCATATGTGCCGAGCGGAATGAAATAATTGTGAAGGTCTTCAAGGTTAAGGCTTGAAGGTATGCACAGAACGTCGCCGTAATCGTCAGTACCCATTCTTGTAGCTACGTCGGTGTCGTAATCCTTGTAAGCTGTGTACTCTACAGTACAGTTATAAGCCTGCTCGAACTTATCGGTAAGAGCGTCAAGCTTTCCGTCGTCCTTTCTGTCGGTTCTGTTTGTAAGAACCTCAAGCTTTGCTCCTTTGGCGTCAAACGCATCGTTGATATCTGCCTGAGAAACAGTTGGTGCAGCCGAGCTGTCCTTTGAATCTGTTTTTCCGCAGCCTGCAAATGATCCGGCAATACCCATTGTCATTGCCAATGCCATTGCTGACGCACATAATCTTTTTAGTGTCATGAAAAAAACCTCCTGATTTACTTAATTGTAAAGTTAAAATAACTTTATTTTTCTGACGTAATTAAGTATATCATCAAGAGTAAATTAAGTCAATATGTTTTTAAAAATTAATATTGTTTTAAGCGCATTTTTGTTAATGAATATAAAAACGGTTCTTAAATTTTAAACAGTTTGCACAAAAAAATCAGTGCCGGTTAACGAAACGACACTGAGATTTATAATTTACGGTCGAAAATCGGCTTAAAAATGTCCCGATAAGTAAAAATTGGGCTTTATGTATTGTAAACTGTTTTAAACAATACATAAATCCACGGTTCAATAAACATATATAAACTAAAACAAAATCCGAGCTTGCGGACATGCATTTTAGTCTGAAAGCTCGGAATTAAAGCTTGATATTAATTAATTTTAAGTTCAGAAACCGACTTTTTAATTACTAAATCGCCTTCGATCGTCTTTATCTTCGGTTTGCTGTCGGGGGTTTCGATCCTGTCGATAATGGTATTGACGGCAAGCTCCGCCATATAGTCTGCATCGACGTTTATAGTGGTTATGGTGGGTTCTGAAACCTCCGAAATCAAATAGTTATCATATCCTACTATAGAAATATCCTTTGGTACGGAGTAACCCATAGTTTTAAGCTGCTTGATAGCATGAAAAGCAGCTTCGTCACAGTTGCATACAAAAGCAGTGGGCATATCCTCGGGGAATTTAAAGGTAATAAAATCCCTTTTGTCTCTGTCTTCAATTACCCATTCTTCCTTGACCTCAAAGCCGTTTTCTATCATAGCTTTAAGGTATCCCATATATCTGTCAAAAATACTGGTAGTAGCAAATCTGCTGCCGATGTATCCTATACGTTTATGCCCCATTTTGATAAGATAAGAAGCAAGCTTATAACCACCGCTGTAACCGTTGGTGAGAATAGCGTCGGTGTTCAGCGAGGGGACATAATAATCAAGCAGCACAAGGTTCTGGGTGTTTTCATGCAGAAGAGCGGCATACTTTTCGGAAAGCTGACCCAGCGAGATAAGTCCCGATATCTGATTATCGGAGATAAGGCGAGGGAGTATAAGAGCGTCCTCGTCCTTCTGCTCGAGATTTTCCATTATGCAGAACATATTCTTGTTTTTCAGACAGGTCACAATGGAGTTATAAAGCGCCCAGTAAAAAGAGCCGTTTGGATTGATAAACTTTGCGGGTATAAGAACCCCGATATTGTTTTTTGCTTTTGTGGGAGCGCTTTTAACGCTTACATAGCCCATTTCTTCGGCTGTTTTTCTGATCTTTTCACGCAAAGTGTCGCTTACGCCGCTTTTTCCCGAAAGTGCTTTTGAAACTGTTACGTTACTTGTTCCGCAGACTTCGGCAATATCGGCGAGAGTCACCGATTTTTTCAAATCTATCACCTTTCTTTAAAAGTGGAACTCCATTAAATAATATCCGTGACACACTAAATATCACAGACATTTGCTGAACCGGCTTCCTAACTTAAATTTATTTAAGTATATCATAAACTTTTATTTATGTCAATTGTTTTTATATGATTTAACCTATTACTCGGCGGTTACTTATTATATATACTTTATGCAAGACCTGCATCTTACGATTTGTAAAATTACATATTGACAAACATCTATATGTATGCTATAATCTCATATAGACGAACATCTATATAAGGAGCGGTCATAATGAATAAGTATGTAGAAATATTCAAAGCGCTGGGCGATGAAACACGGCTTGAAATAGTGCTAATGCTTACAAAAGGAGAAATGTGCGCCTGTAAAATACTTGAACGCTTTGAGATAACCCAGCCGACTTTGTCGCATCATATGAAGATACTCTGCGGCTGCGGACTTGTCAAGGTGCGCAAAGAGGGAAAGTGGTCTCACTATTCTCTTTCCAGCGAGAATTGGAAGCAGTTCCGTGAGTTTGTTTCGGGAATAATCTGCACAAACGGGGGTGGAAGCAAATGTCGGTAGCTTGGAGCTTTATTCAGGATCAGCTGCTTGGCATGAAGTGGCTCAGCAGTCTGATTGGAAGTCTTCTGACCTTGTGCGGACTTGACGTTTCAAGCCGTGTCGGTTCGAGCATACAGTTTTTCTTGTATGACACTATAAAAATAAGCGTGCTGCTTGTTGTTCTGATCTTTGTAATCAGCTATGTCCAGACCTATTTTCCGCCCGAAAGAACAAAGCAGATACTTACAAGGTATAACGGCATTGTTGGAAATACCGTTGCGGCTCTGCTTGGTACGGTCACGCCGTTTTGCTCTTGCTCGTCCATTCCTATCTTTATAGGATTTACAAACGCAGGACTTCCTCTTGGAATGACCTTTTCGTTCCTCATATCCTCGCCTCTTGTGGACTTAGGCTCGCTTGTGCTGCTTATGAGCGTGTTCGGCTGGAAACTAGCCGTCGCATATGTTATCGTAGGACTGATAATAGCGGTGGTCGGCGGAACCGTCATAGGCAGGCTGAAGCTGGAAAACCAGCTTGAACCCAAGCTTTTCGGAAAAGCCGAGGCTCTTGACAACGCAAGCTATGAACGAAAGCTTGACCGCTGCAAATTTTCATTGAGCGAGGCTTGGGAAACGTGGAAATATGTTATCAAGTTTATTCTTATCGGCGTGGCGATAGGAGCGGTAATACACAACTGGCTTCCGCAGAGCTTTATTGAGACTGTTCTGGGCAGCAAGAATCCGCTGTCGGTGGTGCTTGCGGCGGTTATCGGAATACCCATGTATGCCGATATTTTCGGAACTATCTCCATAGCCGAAGCGCTTTATTACAAAGGCGTCGGCATCGGCACGGTACTTAGCTTTATGATGGGAGTAACAGCGCTTTCGCTTCCGTCAATGATAATGCTGAGAAAGGTTGTTAAGCCCCGACTTCTGGGAATATTCATTGCTATCGTGACGTTTGGTATAATTGCTGTTGGTTATCTCTTCAATATTTTCGGAGGTGTATTCATATGAATGAGCATTGCGATAAGTGCTGTCCAAAAAAGAGCTGTAAAAACAACGGCAACTGTGCGGCTTGTGTAAAAAAGCACAGAGATACCGATAGTCTGCCTTATTGTCTTTTTCCCGATAATGACGGGGATAAAAGCCTGCGGCATTTCTATGAGAAGCTGAAAAAGCGGTTTGAAGACGAATAGCCGTAAAAAATAATAAAAAGTGCTTGACAAAATATAATGACTGTGATATAATATTTTAGTCAATGTGATTACTACATAGAACTACTGTCTGAACTGAGGATGATGGGCTTCTATGAGTTCATAATTTTTAGTTTGGAAGGAGGTTATTTTAATGAGAGAGGGAATCCATCCTAATTACGAGGAGACCACTATCACCTGCGCTTGCGGTAACGTGATCCACACTCGTTCTACAAAGAAGGATATTAAGGTTGAAATCTGTTCAAAGTGCCACCCCTACTTTACAGGTAAGCAGAAGCTTGTTGATACAGGCGGACGTGTTGACAGATTCAAGAAGAGATTTAATCTTGACTAATTGCAATGAGAGCGGAAATTTCCGCTCTTTTTTGTTATGGAGGGAAGTCCTGTGGCAGAATGCGAATACATAACGATAAAAGCTCCGTCCGAGGACAGCTTTATCGAGAAAAAGTCAGAATTTATCGGGCAGATATGCCCTGTGAAAACCGCAGATGAAGCTATAGAGTTTATAAATACCGTAAAGGCGAAGCACCGCAAGGCAAGGCATAACGTCTACGCTTATATCACACGGGATAATAATACTTCAAGGTATTCCGACGACGGTGAGCCGCAGGGAACAGGAGGAGTACCCGTGCTGGACGTTCTGAAAAAAGAGGGTCTGACCGACGTGTGCGTAGTGGTCACAAGATACTTCGGAGGAATACTGCTTGGCGGCGGAGGACTGGTAAGAGCTTATTCCCACGCTTGCAAGCTTGCAGTTGATTCCGCTCAGAAGATGATAATGTGCCGCTGCTCGCAGATAACCGTCAGATGTGATTATTCTCTTTACGGAAAGCTTGCATACGTCTTTCCCGAATTCGGCGTGAAAACAACAGACGAAAGCTTTGCCGACGACGTTTCTGTCACCGTTCTTGTTAAGTCGGAAATGGCGCAGAAGCTGAAAGATAAGCTTATCGACATATCTAACGGAAAAGAAATTTTGTCAGAAGTCACAGATTTGTGGGAGGATTTCGCCTGACAATTGTGCATATATACGAAACGCAAACCGCAGTAAAGGTGTTTTTGCTGCGGTTTTTGTATATAATAATAGAACATTGTTAACTGTAGACTATCTTTGAGACATCATAGAGAGGACGTGCCGCCTATGACTCCCCGTGAACAATATGAAAGCTTTGAAAAGCAGATGCTGTGTCAGTATGCCTGCTTTTCTTCCGAAACAGCCGGCAGGGAAATACCTGCCGAAAAATGCGACTACCGCACCGAGTTTCAAAGGGACAGGGATAAGATCATTCACTGCAATTCTTTCAGACGTCTTAAACATAAAACACAGGTGTTTCTTTCACCTACAGGCGACCATTACAGAACTCGCCTTACCCATACTCTTGAAGTGGGTCAGATAGCAAGAACTATCGCCAGAGCGCTGCGGCTCAACGAAGACCTTACAGAAGCTATAGCAATGGGGCACGACCTTGGTCATACTCCTTTCGGTCATGCAGGAGAGCGTGCGCTTGACAGCCTTTGCCCCGACGGCTTCCGCCATTACGAGCAGGGACTGCGTGTTGTGGGACTTATCGAAAACAACGGAAAAGGTCTTAATCTCACCTATGAAGTAAAGGACGGCATTTTGAAGCATACAAACCGCAAGGCTGAAACTCTTGAGGGCTATGTGGTGCGCTATGCCGACGTTATTGCATACATAAATCACGATATCGACGATTCCATAAGGGGCGGAATAATCTGCGAGGAAGATATCCCTGCCGAAATAACCAATGTGCTTGGACATTCAAAATCTCAGCGCATAACGACTCTGGTGGGTTCGATAATTGAAAACGGAATAACAACTGATAATAACGGTGAACCGACGGTAACAATGTCGCCCGAGGTAAGCAAAGCTTATAATGCACTGCATAAATATATGTTCGACAGCGTTTACACCAATCCGCTGTGCAAGTCGGAGGAATCAAAGGCTCAGGGAATGTTAAAAAAGCTTTATGATTATTTCTGCGAGAACACAAAGAAAATGCCCGAGCTTTATCAGTCGCTTGCCGAGAGGTACGGCAAGGAAAGAGCCGTCTGCGATTATATATCGGGAATGTCAGACAGATATGCGGTAGATATTTTTACCGAGCTGTTTATCCCTGCCGACTGGAAGGTGAGGTAAGATCCTTTCGGCAGAGCTTATACATTAATAAAAGGAGATGAACAAAATGCCGTTGCCTGCCGAATTTATAGACAGACTTAAAGCTGCCAATCCTATAGCGGAGGTAATGGGCAGCTATGTAAATCTCAAACGGACGGGAAGAGATTTTATATGTCTCTGTCCGTTTCATAATGAAAAAACACCGTCCTGCCACGTCCACCCCGATAAAGAGTATTTCCATTGCTTCGGCTGCGGAGCTGGTGGAGATGTTATTACCTTTACTATGAGGTATAACAATCTGGACTATTGGGAGGCGGTAAAGCTTCTTGCCGAGCGTGGCGGCGTACCGCTGCCCGAGGACAGCCAGTTCAGAAGCGCAGGAGTTGACAAACGAAAGCGCATTTATGAAATGAATAAGAAAGCGGCAAGATTTTTCTATGACAAGCTTCGCTCTCCCGAGGGCAAGATCTGCCGTGAGTATCTTGCAAAAAGAGGACTTAAAGCAGAAACTATCATGAAATACGGAATGGGATTTGCTCCCAACAGCTGGTCCGAGCTTAAACGCTATATGCTTTCGGAGGGCTACAGCGAGCAGGAGCTTATCGACGCAAGTCTTATCTCCCGTTCTTCCAAGTCGGGCAACACCTTTGACTTTTTCGTGAACCGTGCAATGTTTCCGTTTATCGACCTGACGGGTCATATAGTGGGCTTCGGCGGACGTGCTCTCAGTTCAGACGATAAGAGAAAATATCTTAACTCAAAGGATACCCCTGCATATAATAAAAACAGATTTTTGTTTTCAATGAATTTCGCCAAAAACGTGTCTGTGAAAAGCGGAAAAATTCTGCTGTGCGAGGGCAATCTGGACGTTATTTCACTCAATCAGGCAGGCTTTGAAAATGCCGTCGCTTCATGCGGAACTGCTCTTACTCCTGAACAGGTGAAGCTTATTTCAAATTACGCTAACGAAGCGGTCATCTGTTACGACTCGGACGAGGCAGGTCAGAAAGCCACAAAAAAAGCCATATATATGCTTGGCGAAGCAGGGCTTAAAGCAACCGTCATAAAAATGAAGGGTGCTAAAGACCCCGACGAATATATCAATCGGTTCGGAGCGGTCAAGTTCGCTAATCTGCTGGAGCACTCTCAGGGAGCGGTCAACTTCGAGCTTTCAAAAGCGGCGGAGGGAATAGATACCGCCACCGAGGTGGGCAAGAACGATTATATGAAAAACGTTTTTCAGGTGCTTGCCGCTATAAGGTCTCCCGTTGAGCGTGACATTTATATTTCCAAGGTCGCACAGGAGCAGGGCATTTCCAAGCAGGCGATAACCGAGGAAATAAACAATCAGATACGAAAAAAGAATAATCAGAAGCAAAAACAGGAATGGCGCAATATCCAGAACTTCACCGACAGGCGTGACGCACTTAATCCCGAAGCGGCGGCTCACCCCGGTCAGGCTAAGGCGGAACAGGAGATAATTTATTTTATATACAACAATCCCGATTTCTGCGCCGATATTGCAGGAAGACTGCCGCCCGACAAAATGGTGACTTCTTTCAACAGACGGGTATATGAAAGTCTGGTGAATAAGATACTTAATGCGGAGGATCATTCGGTTTCGTCGTTTAATGATGAATTTTCGCCCGAGGAGGTGGGTAAAATAACCTCGATACTTTCTGAATATGATGATAAGGGCGTAGACAGATCGGTGGCTTACGACTGCGTTTCGATGCTGCTTGAATACCAACCCGACAAGCCGAAGGCAGAAGAAATGTCGGACGACGAGCTTCGCAGCTTTGCGCAGGCGCTTAAAAAGAAAAAAGGAATAATATGATTCCGGATAAATATAAATATTTTTGATTGGAGAGTTTTCTATGACAGATAACAAAAAGAATATTATGGATAACCTTATGGAACAGGGAAAGGCAACAGGTAAGCTTACCACCAAGGAGATAACCGACGCCCTTGAAAAGCTTGATTACGACGTAGATCAGATGGACGCTTTTTACGATAACTGCTCTGCGCTGAATATCGAGATCATCGACGATGTCGTTCCCGATGATACTCTTGTGCTTGTAAATCCCGAGGACGATATCAATTCCGACGAGGTGGATATCGGTCTTTCCACAGACGGTATCGCTATTGACGACCCTGTAAAGATCTATCTTAAAGAGATAGGCAGAGTTCCGCTTCTCACTTCCGAGGAGGAGATACAGCTTGCCGAGAAAATGGCAGGCAACAACGAAAAGGAAGCTTCAAACGCAAGAAAAAGACTTGCCGAGGCAAATCTCCGTCTTGTTGTATCCATCGCAAAAAGATATGTGGGCAGAGGTATGTCCTTCCTTGACCTTATTCAGGAGGGAAACATGGGTCTTATCAAGGCTGTGGAAAAGTTTGATTACACAAAGGGCTTCAAGTTCTCCACATATGCAACATGGTGGATAAGACAGGCAATAACAAGAGCTATCGCCGACCAGGCAAGAACCATAAGAATACCCGTTCATATGGTTGAAACTATCACAAAGGTGAAAAAGGTATCCAGCCAGCTTCTCCATGAAAACGGTCACGACCCCTCTCCCGAGGAGATCGCAGAAAGACTTGAAATGCCTGTTGAAAGAGTAAGAGAGATCATGCGAATAGCTCAGGATCCCGTATCTCTTGAAACGCCTATCGGCGAAGAGGAGGACTCTCACCTTGGCGACTTTATCCCCGACGAGGATGCTCCCGCTCCTGCCGAAGCAGCTTCACAGGTGCTGCTGAAAGAGCAGATCAATCAGGTGCTTTCAACTCTTACCGAGCGTGAGGAAAAGGTGCTGAGACTGAGATTCGGTCTTGAGGACGGACGTTCCAGAACTCTTGAAGAGGTTGGACAACAGTTCAACGTTACCCGTGAGAGAATCAGACAGATAGAGGCGAAGGCTCTGAGAAAGCTTCGTCACCCCAACAGAAGCAACAAGGTAAGAGATTATCTTGATTAACAAGAAAATTTATTTGTGTTTTGATATAGGGCTGTATATATAGGAAAGGAAAGGTCGTTAATATATGTATATAACTCTTGAAACCGATTATGCCGTAAGAATAGTTTCTGTGCTGTGTCTTGACGGCGGAAGATTAGAGGCAAGAGCTATTTCCGAAAGAGCAGTTGTGTCTCTGCGTTTTGCGCTTAAAATTCTGAGAAAGCTTGTTACCGCAGATATAGTTCAGTCCTTTAAGGGAACTCAGGGAGGATATCAGATAAAGAAAGACCCAAAAGATATCACGCTGAAAATGGTTCTTGAAGCTATAGACGGTACATACTATTTTTCAAGATGTCTTGCTCCCGACGCTGAATGCAGCAGAGGAGCTTCGGGTGTTTGCTGCTATCAGAAGGCGTTTTGCGAAATATCAAAAATGGTAAGGGATAAGCTTGAAAGCTATAACTTTGCCGATATGATAGCAAATTCTGAGGAGTTCAAAAAGGATAAAAAAGGATAATGCTGTTTCACCGTAAAAAAAGAGCCTGCGGAAAAGCGGAAGATTTCCGCCTTTCCGATGAAGCTCTTGAACGAATTGATATGGAATTTCCCGACGAAACAGATGACGACGAATTTGAAAAGCCCAAAAGAAAACGTTTTGGCAGGCTGATCATCAAGCTGACGGCAGCGTGTATTATTGTTGTGGCGATAAATCTTGGTATTCTTTTTCTGGCAGGTGCTTTTTCGCTGAACGAACCGAAAAAGCGTGACTATCCCACCAGAGGAGCGGTGGTCACGGACGAGCTTGGCGAAATAAAATGGGGAGCCTTCTCAAAGCAGAACATCTCATTCGCATATGTGAGAGCCACCAAGGGAAAAAGCTTTGTAGACAAAAGCTTTGAAAAAAGCTGGAGCAACTCGGAAAAATCGGAGCTGCTGACGGGAGCATATCACGATTTCGATTTCAATGCGGACGGTGAAAAGCAGGCGGAGAATTTCTGCAATGAGCTTGGCGAAAGCCTGTCGGGCAGACTGATGCCGGCTGTTGACGTTTCAATGAACCTGCTTGAAAAAGCTTTCAAACCTGACGCCGGGGAGCTGAAAGAAGATTTACAGGCGTTTATAGATCACGTTTCACGGGAGTATGATTGCGGCGTTATCATCATATGCGACAAAAGCAGCTATGAGGAGTATATCGGTTCTGATTTTGCAGGATATCCCGTCTGGGTGAAAAGCACCGTTAAATCGGTTGATTTCACAGATGACTGGGATATATGGCAGTATTCGGACAGCGGAAGATCTGAGGGCTATGAAAACTCCGATAAACATTATCCTCAGCTTGTAGCGGCTCAGTCAGTGACGGTTGAACAGTTCAAGGAAAAATTTTTGATAGAATAAAGGCTGTGAAGTAATAACAACTTCACAGCCTTTCAGCTCGTCGAAAAAATATCAAATATTAAAGTTTAGGGTCAAGCCCTTTTTAAAGGGCTTGTGGGGGTCGAGGGGGCAAAGCCCCTCGTCGCTCACCGCAGTGAGCGAAATCCCCTACCGCAGGGAGCTCCGAAAGGGGTGAATTTCAAAACAGTCCGGTGGACTGTTTTGAAAGAGGGGAAGCCCTGCGATAGAGGGCTTCCCCTTACTCTAGACATGAATAGGTTTTTCGACAGACTAAAGCGACCAAGCTCACCCTTGGTCGTTTTTTGCTGCCCCGAAGCATAAATTCTACCAAAATAATATGAAATAACCTCCATGGCAATTAAACTGCTAAAAATATGAACAAAAATTTTGTGCAAAATGGCAATAAAATTCCATGAAGTTTTGTTGACAATCAAACACAAATATTGTATAATTAAAATGTATCACAATAGGTGCAACTTTAATTAATATTTTTAATGAAAGGGTGAGAATGATGAAGAGAAAGAAAATGTCAGCACGAATACTGACCGTCTTTACAGCGGTAGCAATGCTTATTTCATTCGTGCTTCAGACAACAGTCAGCTTCGCCGACGATACGGTAGAAGGACTGACAGTTACTGCCTCCGACCTGAAGATCAACGGTCAGCCTATCTATTCGGGTATGCAGATCAACGACGGCGACGCAGTAAGCTTTTCTTTTGACTGGGTGCTTCCAACAGACTATACATTTACGGGGAACCCCCAATTCATTGTGGATTTCACAGACAAAATGCAGAACATCGTCCTGACGCAGGGCGAACCTATCTACGTTCTGGGAGCTAACGGCGAGCCTACAGCTTGCTATACCGTGCTGCCCGGCAATCAGGTAAAGGTCGAGCTTCTCCAGGGCGTGAGAAACAGAAGAGGAAGTATGTCTCTTGACGGAGTGCTTTCCTTTGACGGAACAAATATTCCCGAAAACGGTGAGACCCAGTTTGAGTTTTTCGGCGAAAGCACCACCGTCATCATTCCGTCGCAGATAGCCAGAGCAAGCGTTTCCAAATCGGCTGGAGCGCTGAGATACGACGAGACTGACGGCAAGTATTATAAGCAGTTCAACGTTGTGGTATCTGCCGGACAGAGAGATGTAACGGGCGTTACCTTTACAGATACCGTCCCCGACGCATTTGTTTTCGGCGGAATAGACGACCTGCATAATGCAAACTTCACTCCCGATGTAAGCGGCAACGTCCTTACATATGACATCGGAACAATGCAGGCTAACGAAACAAAGACATTCTCCTATGAGCTTGAAGTCAAGGATAATATCTTCGGCAGCGCAAGCTATACCGACGACCAGAAAACAAACTCGGTAACTGTAAATTATAAGCAGGACGGCGAGACAATAACGGGCAATACCGCTACCGCAAGGATCGATGTCAATAAGCCAAGCGTAAACAAGTACGGAATGTTCGACGAGAATACCAATAAGATCACATGGACTATCACCGTAAATCCCGGCGATGTCAATGCAAATGATTTCAGCTTTACAGCTGAGGATACTCTCGGCGAAAACCTGAGCTATTCGGGCGCACTTGACCTTTCAAACCTTACTTTGGCTGACTTTACCGAGAATAACGGCAGCTATACCCTTTCCTATGAGACCTCAATAGTTGACGAGTCGGTTCTCAATAATCCCACAGGTGCATCCTTCAAAAACAATGTGAGCATCACCACAAATGACGGCTATGTTACCGGCACAGAGGGCACAGCTCATTCAGGCTCCCAGAGCTTTGTTAGCAAGGACGCCGTAGGACTTGACGAAAACGGCGCTATCCAGTGGAAGATAAGCGTATATATCCCCGATGAGAGCAACATCACAAACTTTACCGTTTCCGATTCGGCAGGCTATATGTCTACTCCCGATATCGACTCGGTGGTTATAAACGGAGCTGCTCTTACAAACGGCACGGTGGAGAGCGACGACTACAGCGGAAAGGTCATCGCATTCAATACCTCCGAGTTCGGAACGGTCAGAATAAAGACCAATGCTTATAACCCCCGCACTTTCTCCATTGTTTTCCCCGATGAGTATTTTGAAAACGCTGCAAATCTGGGAAGATATATCGACATCAGCGTTAAGACCACAGTCGATTCCGGCTCAATGAGCGATTACTTCTCCAATTCAGCTGATCTTTCCTTCGATTACGATTCGGGCAGCTATTCAGACTCTGATGACGCCAATTTCAGGATCACAAATAAGATAAGCAAGTCGGAAGGTTCAATAGCTGCCGACAGCGACTTTGAAAAGTCATGGTCGGTTTACGGCGACTTCAACTTTGCAAGTGGACTGACAGCAGGTCAGAAGCTTGTATTCCTTGATACTCTCCCCGAGGGTATGATACTTGCCAAGACCGCAGGCGGCGAAAACAAGGTCTCGCTTAAAATCGGCTATACCGAAACAGACTGGGGCAACGGCGAAAGATACGCCGATAACCTTGAAGTCATCGAATCAGACGGCGAGGCAAGATTCGTTCTTACCGTAAGCGATACCATTGCAGACCTTTTCAACACAGCAACAGGTGAGATCCATTTCGAGCTTCAGTACAACACGGTAGTTGAAAATATCAACGGCTTTGTTACAAGCGGAGAGACTTCAAAGGATTACCTCAATCAGATATCCTTCTATCTTGACAACCAGTTTGTAAGCAAGGCGGATAAAACTCAGACTGTAACCTACGACCCCACAAAGACTCTTAACAAAACAGGAGTTTTCCACGACCAGCAGGGTCTTACACAGGCTTATACCGAGTATACAGTTCAGGTAAACCGCAACGCTCTCGACCTTTCCGAGTCGGGCGTCCTCGAGCTTACCGATACTCTCGGTTCAAGACTTGTCCTCCAGGAGGACAGCATTACTGTTGACGGTCTTACAAGAACCGACGACAGAGCTCTGGTAGACGATACTCATTATTATGTAAGCTTTGACGGCAACCATGTGCTGACTATCGTTGTTCCCGATGAAAAGGCTCTTACAATTACATATAAAGCAAACGTAATAAAGAAGCATTTCTCCGAAAACGAGAACCCTGACGATGCAGCTCATATGTATACAAACTCTGTAAAGCTTATCGGCGGAGCTACCACATACGGCAGCACAAGCCACGCCATCTCGGCAGCCGATTACAGCTCGGCGGCAGACTATGAGTTTGACGAGTCAAGAGCTTCCATTACCATCAGCGGTACAAAATCATGGGATAACGGTCAGTTCGACCTTAAAACTCCCGAGCAGATAAAGATCAGTCTGACCCAGACCAAGTACTACCCCGACGGTTCCGTATTCGGCACAGACGTTATCGTTGAGAACGTCACTCTCACATCGGTATCTGTGGGAACAAACACAGTTGACTGGTCATATACGATCGAAGACCTTGTTACCGAGGATTACGACGGCTATACATATTCATATGACGTAACAGAGGTAAAGGTCAACGGCTATACAGCTTCCTATCAGGTAAGCGGCGGAGCATTCTCCGATAACGGTCCTACAGGCGTTGACAGAGATATCACTCTCAATATCATGAATACTGTAGAGCTTATCGACGTTACAGGTACAAAAACATGGGTAGACAACGACGACCCCGACCGTCCCACAAGCCTTGAGCTTGCTCTTTATAAGAGAACAGTCGAAAACGGTCAGAATGTTGATACCCTTATCGCAACCACTACCGCAACAGAGGCAGGCGGCTGGGATTATACCTTCAGCGATGTTCCCGAGTATGAAAACGGCGAGAAGATCAACTATATCGTCAAGGAGTACGGCGACACCGCAGTTCTCAGAAGATATGACAGCGAATCTTCGGAATATGACCCCGAAAACCATACCGCATACATCAGAAATACCCTCAGAACCGACGCAACAACATCTGTAGAGGGCTTGAAAACATGGGAAGACGGCGAGTATGCAGACATCACCCGTCCCGACGGAACAAACCTGTTCGTTCTCAAATATGCAGACGGCTCACCTGTAGACCCTGCGCTTTATACCTTCACCTATGAGGCTGTTGAGGGAACAACAGATCAGTTCACCTATAAGTTTGACGGTCTCCCGGCGAAAAACGATAACGGCGAAGACATCCGGTACTATGTTGAGGAAAACCCGGTAGACAACTACACTTCCTCAAAGTCAGGCAACGACTTCACAAACACTCTTGATAACGACGTTGTTTCCGTAAGCGGAACAAAATCGTGGGATAAGCCTGTAAATATCCCTTATCCTGCAAGCATCGAGGTAACTCTTAAAGCTGACGGCGAAATTGTTGACAGCATTACAGTAACCGCCGACAACAACTGGACGTACGACTTCGGCGAGTATCCGAAATACAAGTACGTTGATGAGCAAGGCACTGTTGTCAAGAAGGAGATCGTATATACAGTCGAAGAAACACCTGTTGACCACTTCACAGCGTCACAGGGAACAAGCGCTTACGATATCCTCAATACCTATGTTGCCGAAACGGTTGACGTTTCAGGCGAAAAGACATGGGCAGACGACAACAACGCAGGTAACTACCGTCCCGACAGCGTAAAGATCGAGCTTCTTGCAAACGGAACAGTCGTAAACAGCAAGATCATCGCAGCAGACGAATACGGCGACTGGAGATTCTCATTTGGAAATCTTCCAAAGACCGACAATAACGGCAATGACATCACATACACTGTAAGAGAAGCAGATACAGACCGCTTCTACACAGCTTCCGTAAGCGAGACAGGCGAAAATGAATTTGAGATCACAAACACACTCAAATCTGTAATTTCTGTATCCAAGGTCGATGCCGCAACAGGCGGAGAGCTTCCCGGAGCGACCCTCCAGGTAAAGGATGCTCAGGGCAACCTTATCGAAGAGTGGGTATCCACCGAAACACCTCACCTTGTAGTAGGCCTTGAAGACGGCACATACACTCTCACAGAGATAACAGCTCCAAAGGGCTATACCGTAGCCGAAACTATCGTATTTATCGTAGAAAACGGCAAGGTAACAGGCGACAAGGTCGAGATGAGAGACGCTCATACCGAAGTATCAATAAGCAAGACCGACGACGAGGGCGCAGCACTTTCGGGCGCTGAGTTCACAGTATACGACACCGCCGATTACAGCGTAGACAGCTGGACTTCCGACGGCAGCGTACATACTATCACAGGTCTTGAAACAGGCAAGATCTATATCATCAAGGAGACAAGCGCTCCCGAGGGCTATGAAAAGGCTGACGACATCAGCTTCATGATCGACGACCACGGAAATGTATCTATCGTTACATTTGAAACGGCAGAAAACGGCGATATAACTA
>JBJERD010000093.1:0-3812 GCA_051882095.1 Oscillospiraceae bacterium | reverse complement strand
ATTTGTCAATAGACTTGGGTCGAAACGACGTTTAACAGGGTCGAAACGACATAAAGCAGCCGCACATACCGCCTGTCGTACCAAAATCGCAGGCAAATATATGCGGCTTTGCATAAATTATTCAGTTTATTTCCCGAAGCTTCCGTGACCAAATGCGCCTCCGAAATAGAGCCGCATTGCGTTCTGAGCGTCGCTGCTGTTCTGCGTAAATCTTATATCCGTAATATCAAACAGAATACAGCCGCAGTGTCCCTTGAAGGTGGGAAAGCATATCACCTTTAAATATCTGTCCACCTCAGGGCTGTAATCTATCATCTCAAGCATCTCGCCGTAAAGCGCCGAGCGCTCATAGCAGTTGAGCCATTTGGAATCCATATTGTTAAACAGACTTCCGAAAGAGCTGCCGATAAGCTTTGTCTTGGGCATTTTTTCAAGTCTCGCCAGCGCATCGTTTCCGTATCTGAATATCCAGTCCACAGCACGCTTTTCCTCATTGAATATCATCTCGA
Organism: Oscillospiraceae bacterium; assembly: GCA_051882095.1. Taxonomy (GTDB): domain Bacteria; phylum Bacillota; class Clostridia; order Oscillospirales; family Ruminococcaceae; genus FB2012. The sequence continues at coordinate 3,303 of JBJERD010000093.1, read as the reverse complement.
TATCCGTAAACGCAAAGGGCATATCGTCAAAGCTTTTGTAATAGCTGCGGTATTCCTCCTCAGTTGCGGGAACGCCGTCCACCGCAAAGCTTCTGATAATGTTCTGCTGCTTTATGCGCAGCTGTTCAATGACAGATTTTTTCTTACGGACAGTATATTCAAGCGACTCGCCGTTGCTTAAGTTTATGGTATCCGTGATATTATGTATAGCCATTGCCGACACCACGCACCCACGGTGTACCTTTATAAACCCGTCACCCAGACTTTTCTCTATCTCGCCAAGCGACATTCTTGTTTTGTAGATCTCACCGCCTGCAACGTGTATTTCAGCGCTTTTTTCGTTCATGATAACATAAAGTATCGTTGCGGCATTGAGCACTACATTTTTCCGCTTTGAAACAATATTAATGTATTTTTCCTGCAAATCAACCACCTCGATAGATTTTCCAACTGCAGCCGCCCGACCGCCCCACAAACGGCAGGTCTCTCCTTGCGGCAAAACAGGTATACTATTTAATTCGTATTATATCATATCTTTTTAACAATTTCAAGTATGAAAAATCCGACACCGCTAAACGATGCCGGATATTGCCCCGTCCGGGCTAGGACTATTACTTCATAACCCGTTGCTCTCTCGCAGCGGAATTAAATATCCGACACCACTAAACGATGCCGGATATTGCCCCGTCCGGGCTAGGACCGCGCTAGGACCTGGTGCGCCTGACAGGAGTCGAACCTGCGACCTCAAGAGTCGGAGTCTTGCGCTCTATCCAACTGAGCTACAGACGCATATTGTCAATTGACAATGGACAGTTGACAATTGACAATTAAGTTTTACATAAATTTGCCCGCTGCAAAAAGCAGTATTATAAATAGTATAGGAATGACTAAGAAATACCCGATTATTTTCAGCACCGCCGCAAGTTTTCTGTGGAAATTCTTTCTCTGCATTACCGCTCCCACAATTATAAGTATAAGTCCTGTGAAAAACACCGCCATTATTCCGAAAATAAACGCAGCTCCTAAAAGTGCTATTCCGAAAAATGCCATATTCTTTTCCCCTTAAAAACAATCCGTTTCTGAAAATTATCTCAGCTTAGCTCCGCATGGCAGGCTCTGGTCGGGGAATACAACACTTGCCGCTCCGTCGGGAGTGTCGGCTGCGCATATCATGCCGTTTGACTCAACTCCGCAAAGCTTTACCGGCTTGAGGTTTGCCACAAGAATTATCTTCTTGCCTATCAGGTCTTCCGGCTTGTACCACTGAGCAATACCCGAAACCACCTGTCTGCCGCCCATGCCGTCGTCAAGCTGTAAGCAAAGCAGCTTCTTGGACTTCTTTACCTTTTCGCACTCCTTGACAAGAGCAACTCTCAGGTCTACCTTTGCGAAATCGTCAATTGATATCTCCTCCGCAAGAGGTGCAGGCTCAAAGCCGTCCTCCTCTGCCTCTTCCTTTGGAGCGTTAGAACCGATTATCTTGTTAAGCTCTTCTATCTCCTTGTCAACGTCTATTCTCGGGAAAAGTATCTCTCCCTTGTGAACAGTTACGTCGGCAGGCAGAACGCCGAATTTTCCTGCGTTCTCGTAAGTCACATCGTCAGCCGATGCGCCTATCTGCTCCCATACCTTGGGCATTGTTGTCGGCATAAAACAGCTGAGCAGCGATGTGGCTATTCTTATCGCTTCAAGCAGATTGTAAAGAACAGTCGCAAGCCTTGCTTTCTTGCTCTCGTCCTTGCCCAAAACCCACGGAGCAGTCTCGTCGATATACTTGTTCGCTCTTGAAACAAGCTTGAATATCTCCGCAAGAGCATTGTTTATCTGAGTCTTGTCAATAAACTGGTCAACCTTGCTTCTGAGAGCCTCAGCCTCGGCAATAAGCTCGCTGTCGATATCCTCAGCCTCACGCTCTGTAGGCAGAGTTCCGCCGAAATACTTGTCAGCCATAGCAACAGTTCTTGAAACAAGATTTCCCAGACCGTTTGCAAGGTCTGAATTGATCCTGTTTATCATTATCTCGTTGGAGAACGAGCTGTCAGCTCCCAGAGCCATTTCTCTCAGAATATGATACCTGATAGAATCCGCACCGTAACGCTCGCCCAGAATAAACGGGTCAACAACGTTGCCCAGCGACTTGGACATCTTCTGACCGTTGAAGGTTATCCAGCCGTGTACCGCAAGGTGCTTAGGCATAGGAAGCTCAAGAGCCATAAGCATAGCAGGCCAGATGATAGCGTGAAATCTCATGATATCCTTTGCCACCATATGAACATCGGCAGGCCAGAACTTGTCAAAATCGCTATACTCCTCGTTCCAGAAGCCAAGCGCAGAGATATAGTTTGAAAGTGCGTCTATCCACACATATACAACATGGTTCTCATCAAATGTAACGGGAATACCCCACTTGAAGCTTGTTCTTGAAACGCACAGATCTTCCAGTCCGGGCTTGATAAAGTTATTTACAAGCTCCACCGCTCTGGTCTTTGGCTGGAGATAATCGGTCTCGGTCAGCAGCTTTTCTATCCTGTCGGCAAAAGGCGACATCTTAAAGAAGTAAGCCTCCTCCTTAGCCTCCTTGACCTCTCTGTGACACTCGGGGCAGCAGCCGTTTTCATCAAGCTGCGATTCTGTCCAGAAGCTCTCGCAGGGAGTACAATATTTACCCTTGTACTCGCCCTTGTAGATATAGCCCTTATCATAAAGCGCCTTGAATATCTTCTGCACAGTTTCAACGTGATAATCGTCGGTAGTGCGGATATATCTGTCATAGCTGATGTTCATATAGCTCCACAGCTTTTTGAACTTAACAACTATCTCGTCAACATACTCCTTCGGAGTAACCCCCTTTTCGGCAGCCTTCTGCTCGATCTTCAGACCGTGCTCGTCCGTTCCCGTAAGGAACATAACGTCATAGCCCTGCATACGTCTGTACCTTGCGATAGAATCGCAGGCTACTGTAGTATAGCAATGACCGATATGCGGATTTCCCGACGGATAATATATTGGCGTAGTAATATAATATGGTTTTTTCTCCATATTTATCCCTCCCTTTTTTAACTTTCAGCTAACCTTAATTATACAACCTTAACGGCGGATTGTCAACCTTTTTTGACAGTTGACAATTGACAATGAAGGTGTTCGCCCATACTTACTGTGAAAAAAAGAACGGCGTTTGTTTGCCGTTCTTTTTTATGTCATTATTTTGTTGTTACGTTCAGCATCGTTCCTGCCTTGCCCACATAGGTCTTTGTACCCTTCGTCAGATAAGCGTTTATTTTCAGCTTTGTGGTAGTTTTTGAT
>JBJERD010000092.1:0-3814 GCA_051882095.1 Oscillospiraceae bacterium | reverse complement strand
GGCTATCTACAAAGACAATGCAGACACGATCGAAGGCAACTGTGATACGATGCTGTTTTTGGGCGGCAAGGAGAAATCAACGCTGAAAGAGATCTCCGAAAGTCTCGGCAAGGAAACTATCGACAGTTTCAACACCTCTACCAACCGTGGACAGTCGGAAAGTTACGGAATGAACTATCAGAAGCTTGGAAAAGAGCTGAAATCTCAGGACGAACTGGCGGTCATGGACGGCGGTAAATGTATCTTGCAAGTACGAGGAGTGCGTCCGTTCTTCTCGGACAAGTTTGATATTACCCGTCATAAGCAATATCCTATGCTGTTAGACGATAATCCTGCGCAGGAATTCAACATCGAAAACTATGTGAGTGACCGAAGAGAGATGCGTTTGAGACTGCGTAAAGAAGCAAGCTTTATGGGATATGGTGTTGATATGACAAACGCCGGACAGGAAGTTACAACAGTATCGGCAAAAGAAACAGATAACGCTGATACTGCAATATCTGAGGAAACCGAAGAAAAAGAGATATATGTCGGCTTTTAACTCAGACAGTGAAGAAACCGAATAAAAAGAGAATCGGTTGAAGCTGCGGACAATCTTTACTTTATTTTTTTTGAGGGAGACTTTTTACCTATGAACGAACTGAATATTTCTGCGGTCGATGCAACCGCAATGGAGACAGCAGCCACTACCTCTGCATCGAAGCACAAGTGGCTCTCTAAGCTCACCCGTGGTGCAAAGAAGGCAACCATGTTCTGCACAATCGCAGGCGTTATGGCATCTGCCTGTGCAACTCAGGCATTTGCAGCAGGCACGGGTGCTGTTGATACTTCTTCTTTCATTTCTACTGCGTGTACCGTACTCAAGAGCGTTATCTGCCTGATCGGTGCAGGCGTTGGTGTATGGGGCGTTGTAAACCTTCTTGAAGGTTACGGTAATGATAACCCCGGTGCTAAATCCCAGGGCATGAAGCAGCTCATGTCAGGTCTTGGTCTGATTCTCCTTGCAATTGTCCTTGTTCCTGTTCTTGAAACAATGATGACGGGCGCAATTTAAGTGACGTTCTGACCTGAATATAAGCAGATTAGCTACATAGCGGTGGGTTTTGCATTGCAATAATGGGTTTTGGGTAAGCAATCTGCACTCTCAGATATGAAAGGGAGTGAAAATATAAATGGCAATAAATATCGGATATTTAACTGCCAATAAAACAAGTGCAGGAGATGAAGTGTACACTCCATTCTATGCGGTAGAGCCGTTAATGGAATTTCTGCCGAAAGACAAGAAAATATGGTGCCCGTTCGATGAAGAATGGAGTGCGTTTTATCAGTATCTTACCGAACAGGGGTTTTATGTGGAACGAAGCAGCTTGAAAGATGACAAGGATTTTTTTCACTTTGAGCCTGACGAATGGGATATTCTCGTAAGCAATCCCCCATTTTCTAAGAAGAATGAAGTCCTGAAACGAGCTTTTTCTTTTCAGAAGCCTTTTGCTCTGCTCTTGCCCGTGAACAGTATTCAGGGTAAGGCACGATACAAGATATTCAATAATGAGATTCAGATGCTTTGCTTTGATAGTCGGGTTGACTATCATACACAGCAGAATATGCTCTTTACAACAAAGGGCAATCATTTCGGATCTGCGTATTTTTGCAGAAACCTTCTCCCCACAAAACTGGAATTACGTCAGCTTGTGAAATATGACAGACCATTGATGAATTCCTCGGAGAGGGGTGATGAATAAATGGGAGTAATCAGCGATGCGATTGATGCTTTGGAGGATTGGTGCTGTGACTTATTCAAGGACGGCATAAAATCTCAGTTTGACGGAATTTCCGATCTTCTGACTGATACATTTGCTCAGACAACAGGTTCGGGAGCAAAGGGAAACCTTGTATCAAACTTTCTTACAAAGCACCCTGCTCAGTTTACGGGTACTGCCGGAAGTGCGCCGACAGGCTATGGGATTTGGGCAACTATCGAAACGCTCTGTAACAATGTTGTAGTCCCTATTGGAGGTTTCATTCTTACAGTCATCCTCTTGAATGAGCTTTGTCAAATGGTCATTCGGGGAAATAATTTCAAAGACTTTGACGATTCGATCTTTATAAAATGGATCATTAAAGCCGTATGCGGTGTAATACTTGTAGCCAACACATATTACATCGCTTCCGCACTATTTTCGTTTGGCACAAATGTATGCTCTAACGGACTTGCCACGCTGTTCGGCAGCGGTGACTATCTATCTAAAAGTCTTGCGATAAAGAAATCAGCTCTCAATAGCTTAGGCTTGGGAGAACTGATGACGGTGTGGTTCATATCCCTTATTGTTCATCTGGGAGTGATGATACTTATTGTTGCAATCGTAATTACCCTTGCAAGCCGTATCATCGAGGTGTTTATGTATCTCAGCATTGCACCTATTCCTATGGCAACAATGATGGACAGCGGAGAATGGGCAAGCATCGGTAAAAACTGGGTAAAACAGCTCTTAGCTCTTTCTTTCCAGGGGTTCTTTATCGTAGTCGCACTCGGTATTTTCAAAACGCTGTTTAGCAATATGATCGCTACGCTCAATTCAAGCAAGGACGGTGTGATAATGCAAATGGCAATGCTAATGGGATACACGGCAGCACTTATCTTTACCATTCTGCGTACAGGAGCTATCAGCAAAAGTGTGTTTAACGCACATTGACCTTGAACAAGATTGGAGGATTTATGGCACATTATGTACAAATCCCTAAAGACCTGAACGACATCAAAGAGAAGTTCATTATGGGATTTACCAAAAGACAGGTAATATGCTTTGGTATCGGTCTTGTTCTCGGAGCGCCTGTTTTCTTTCTGACGAAAACAGCTATAGGAATGTCCGGAGCAATTTTCGCTATGGGTGCAGTCGCTGCTCCTGCGATACTCTGCGGACTTTATAAGAAAAATGGTGTTTTCTTGGAGAAACAGGCAAAATATATGCGTGAATACTTTACAAGACCTCGAAAGCGGTATTACCGCACAACAAACATATTCGAGTGCTTTGAAAGGCATATCGAATACACAAGAATCAAGAAAAAGCTGAGAGATGCCGAAAGAAAAGGCTGATACGGCTTCCTATTATAGTACACTTTCGGTGTCTCCGCTTTTGAATACAAACGGAGGTTACCAATGGGATTTAGAAAGAGAAATGCCAATAAAAGTGATAACCGCAGCAAGTCTAAGGTTGTCATGGGCAAGCCAGCCTCTCAGCTTACAAAAGAGGACAAAAAAATACTTTCCGCACGAATGGCGGAAATCAAGAGTGCTAATGGCGGTAAGACTACGGTGCAGAACACGATTCCATATATGTGTATGTATAAGGACGGTGTTTGCCAGGTATCGGAGAACTTCTTCTCTATGACGGTACAGTTTTATGATGCCAATTACTCTATTTCAGAGTTTGAGGAACAAAATAATATCTTCTCAAAGTATTGTGATGTTATCAATCTCTTTGACAACACAATCAAATTCCAGCTTACCTTTGAAAATCAGAACAGATCAAAGGAAAAGCTCGTAAAAACGGTACAGATACCCGAACAGGACGATGATTTCAATGCGATCCGCAAGGAGTACAGCGAAATGCTGACCGATAAGCTGATGAAAGGCTCTAACGGTCAGTCGGCAAGAAAGTTCCTGACATTTGGTATCGAATCCACATCATACAAGGCAGCAAGGGCAAAGCTGATGAGCATAAAGAATGATATTATCAAAGGCTTTAAGGCTTTTGGTGTTGAAGCTGAATTACTTGACGGCAAGCAAAGGCTCGAAGCCCTGTACTATGCTCTC
>JBJERD010000091.1:0-3820 GCA_051882095.1 Oscillospiraceae bacterium | reverse complement strand
GCAGATCTTTCAGCAGTTTCGATCTTAACGCAAACCACATCCTTATCCTTTACGCCGAACTCCTCAGCGTCGGCAGGAGTCATATGTATATGTCTCTTTGCAACGATAACGCCCTGTGCGATCTCTACCTCGCCGCAAGGTCCTACTATCTTGCAGGCGCCTGAACCGTTAAGGTCGCCCGACTCTCTTACGGGAGCTGCAATTCCGATAGAACGTGCGTCTGTAGCTGAAAGCTCTACCTGAGTTTCGGGACGAACAGGTCCGAGGATAGAAACGTTTGCAAGCTCCTTCTTAGGACCTACTACTGTAACTCTCTCCTCGCAGGCAAACTGACCCGGCTGAGAAAGATCCTTTTTATGAGTAAGGGTTGCGCCCTTTCCGAACAGTATCTCAAGATCCTCCTGAGTAACGTGAACGTGACGAGCTGATGTTTCAACAATAAACTTTGGCATATAAAACAAGTCCTTTCAAATAAATTATACGGATGACCGCACTGCGCACATAGTCTGCACGCATTGACTAAATATATTTTACTACTTTTTTCGCCATAGGTCAAGGGGGAAAAGCAATTTTACTAATTGCTTTGCAATTTTCAACATACTTCTGAAAATTACAACGCTTCGCTTTTCAACTGCTTAATCTGCGGACGAAAAAGAATACATGCAAAAAGACAGACGTCCGCAAAAGCGAATATCTGTCTTCAGAATGTATTTTTAATTTCCGATGGATTGCAGCTTATGTTTTTCCTCATACTTATGCTTGGTTGCAAGCCCTCCCCTGATATGACGTTCCCTTTTGTTTTCTTCAAGAAGCTCTTTGACCTGCTTATAAAGCTGCGGCGACGTTTTGGGAAGTCTGTCGGTAAGATCCTTATGGACGGTAGACTTGCTTATGCCGAACTCCTTAGCGGCAGCTCTGACTGTAGCCTTATGGATTAGCATATACTCCCCCAGCACCACAGAGCGGTCTTTTTCTGCGTCTGTCATTATCTCTCACTCCAATACTTTTGGTGTTGTATTAGAATGTATGCTGTTTTTTCGGGAATTATGTTTGTCCTGTTAATTTTGATGATCGGATATGATGTTCGGTCATCTCGGAAGCTGCCTACTGCTTTCATGATTTAAGCTTTGACCCGTTCATTTCATTTTACCGGGCATAAAAAACGGGCGGTCAAAGACCGCCCATTCGATTTATTTCATTTATGCATTTCAAAAGTGGAGCAACCTCCACTCACCCGTTTTTTCTGTGCTTTCTCCTGCCACGCAGTATATTTATTCAACTACCAGCTCTCTTACAGCCACCTTCTTTACCCTTCGGGAAACAAGATATGCAAATACAAAGAAGCTGAGGCATATAGCAAAAACAGGTACAAGTATGGACGCCGCCGTATATTCCAGAACTACTTTGGAAAGCCCCATCAATCCGAAAAGCAGCGACAGTATTTTCTCCGAAAACAGCAAGCTCAGCACCGCTCCGAAAATCGAACCCAGCACGGCGATTATCAGAAATCTTATGGCAAATCCTGATCGCAGCCTTTTTGATGTAAAGCCAATTGCCTTGTAGATGCCTATGTCGGTGCGCTCCTGAATAAAGGTCTTCGAGCAGACCAATCTGACAACTACAAACGCAAAAATGATCGAGAAGACATATATGACTATCTTAAGAATGGAGATTATCATATTATAAAGCTCCATTTCCGGATCTTCTTCTATGTCAACTATACCCAATACGGCATTGTCGCCGTATTTCGCCTTTATATCATCGGATATGGCGTTTATCTGCGACTTGTCTTCCACAATGTAATAGCGGTAATTGGTTTTTGTATCCATGCCCAGCTTTTCGGCGGCTTCAAAGCTCATTGCAAAGCTCATGCCTGCGTCAGCGGCGGATTGGTATATTCCCGATATTACATAGCGTTCCTCAATGCCGTCGGAGGATACCGTGACCTCGTCGCCCATTTTGATATCAAGAGCGTCTGCGACCATTTCTGTGATGAGTATCTCGTTATCGTATATCGGCGCTCTGCCTTTTAAAATACCGCCTATGTATTCGGGAAATTCATGCATCTCACATTGCAGATTATCGCCGTTCAGACTCATATACTCCCATCTGGAGCTGTTTTTCCTCTCTATTTCCGTGTGGTCGTTTACTATTTCGTCTACATCGTCAAGACTGCCTGCGCCTTCTTTTATAAATACGCTGAGGTCAGCAAAGGTCAGACCCATCATATTAAGCGCATTCTGAGAGGAAATCATTATTCCCGTAAGCTCAATGGTTATCATGCAGAAGGTAAGTATCGCCGTAATGAAAACAGCGCCGATATACCTCTTTTTTGCCGAGGTGAACTGCCTCAGCGACAGGCTTGCCGAAAGCAGCTTTTTGCTTATGGGCGCATTGAGACGGCTGGTGAAATATATTTCCTCACGTCCGCCCGAAATGGCTCTGACGGGAGAAATTTTCGCAATTTTGCCCGTTTTGATGAAAATGAGTATCACCGAAGCTGAAAGAATGACCGCAGTGAATATAAGCGTTTTTCCTGCCGAGATACCGCTGTCCGGCAGAACTGCGGTGACGTATAAGAAAAGACCGCTTATTACCCGCTCCATGGGAAACGCCGCAATGCTTCCCAGCAATATGCCGATAACCTCCGCTATGACATACTGCAGCATTATGACCGCTCGTATCTTTCCTTTGGTGAAGCCCTGAGATTTCAGCACTCCAAGGGTGGCGTAATCTATCTCGATCTCCGTACCGATGCTGTGGCTCATTACGATAAGCACCGTCACAAAAAGCAGTATTGCAAACACAAGCACAATATCTAAGAGCATATCCGGCATCAGAGTTGTGTAATTTTTAGACTGTTCCTCGTTGAGCGTTACCCATGCATGATCTACTATCTTTGTTTCCTTGTTCAGCTCACGCTGGAATTTTGCCACAGAAAGCTCGCAGTCCTCCGCCTGATGAATCTGCACGGCTGTAATGTCCACAAATTCTTCATCCGTTTCCAAAGGCTTGCAGAGGTCGTAATACTTCTGAAAATCTTCATGGCAGATAAAAATGTACTTTATACCTATTATCATAGAGCCTAAATACGGCTCCTGAACAAAGCCTTTTATCTTGAATTCTGCGGAGTTATTCCCGATGAAATACACCGTTGCGGTATCACCCACATCACATTCAAGCTCGTATTTTAGTCCCAGAGGAAGATATATCTCTCCGCTTTCAAGCTGAGGAACGCTCTCTTCAAAACCGTCCTCACGGGAATTGAAAAGCCTTATCTTATCGGTCATTTCTATCATAAAATGTGAATTTCCGTCAGACATATCTCCGATATCTATTCCGTTTGTTGCAAGCGTTTTAGTACACTCAGCTTTTTCCACAAGGCTGCTGTTTTCCACGGAGCTTAGAAGTTCATCGGTAAGTCGGTCTGTCCGGATAAATGTATTTATCTCGCCGCTGTCGACATATTCAAGAGCGTTGTCAAGTGCGTTTTCATAATTATCTCTTACGCTGAAAACCGCTGTGATGATAGTTACTATTATCATAGTCAGCAGCATAATGCTTATGAACGTACCCTTTTTGCGGCGGATATTTGCTTTAAGCAAGGTCAGTATCTCCATATCGCCACCTCACCATTCCATAGAGGCAAGCCATGCGTTTACCTGAGTTTCACGGCTTTTTTCCTCGTCGGGGTCATAAGGCGGCAGCGGCAGCTCGCCGATTATTTTTCCGTCTTCAAGATAGAGTATTCTTGTTGCCCTGAGAGCGGCTTTCATATCGTGAGTGACCATTAAAATGCTCTGCCCCGCCCTGTTCAATT
>JBJERD010000090.1:0-25224 GCA_051882095.1 Oscillospiraceae bacterium | reverse complement strand
ACTGCCGGCGAAGTTTTCTGAAACTTTTGTAACGCATCATTGACAAACCTACACAATTGACAGTTGACAATTGACAATGGCGGTGTTCGCTGCGCTCACGGATTTTTTGGATTTGCCGCAGATCTTGTAGGGGACGGCGTCCTCGACGTCCCGATAATTTGACAGGCGGAAGACCTTCTTAATGCACAATGCACAATTATTGTGCCCGCCCGTTAATACTGCGATGTTTGCGTAACAGCTCACGCTTATCTGTAGCGGCGCACTGCGTCCCCCGTGACAACCGCAATTTTTCAAAACGGCAAGTTATTTTTCAGAAAGCTCTTGTATTTTTTTCTCACTGTGATATAATATATATGAACCTTGGTTCAACACTATATTTAAGGAGGAAGAAAATCATGAAATATGTATGCGACATCTGCGGATATATCTACGATCCCGAAGCAGGCGAGCCGGACAGCGGCGTTGCTGCCGGAACAAAGTGGGAGGACGTACCCGAGGATTTTGTCTGCCCCCTCTGCGGCGTAGGCAAGGATCAGTTCTCGCCGGCTGAATAATCTTTAAGCGAAAAGAAAGGCTGCTGCACAGTCTGAAAAATTACAGAGAAACCAGCCGATGTAGGTGCAATGCCCACATCGTACAGTAATTCTCTGAATTTTCAGCAACCGTGCAGCAGCCGCTTTTTGTTTTAAGGCAATACCGCACAACTATTGTGTGCGGATGCTATGTAGGGGCTGGCGTCCTCGACAGCCCGTTTGCCGACCATTCGTATCAATGCAGTCATCTTCCCCGGCGAACCATAAATAAAAATCGGACGAAAGCCAACGCCTTCGTCCGATTTTTTTATTCATATACCTTAGCTATCTCTTCAAGCTTGCGCTTAGCAATATCCACCACATAGTCGGGAGCAAGCACCTTAGCCTTGTCGCCGAACTGGAACAGCCAGCCCCAGAATGTGGGCGCAAGCTGCACGTCGCAGATTATAAAAAAGCTGTTCTCCGAGTTGGGGTGACATATAACCTTTTCGCCGAAACGGTCTATCACCACGTTCATAAGCGAATTTTCAAACTGTAACCTGAGAGTCTCCTCCTTGCCGCCGTACATCGAGTACAGCGACTTCTGATTTTTCAGCTCTTTCTCCTCGTTCTCGTCAAGCTCCTTGCGCTTTGAATCGCTTATCTCAACGCCCGTCATGCGGTCAACCCTGTAACGGCATATCTTTCCGTGCTTGTGACAGTAGCAGGCAAGATAATAGTTGTCGTTTTCCCATATCAGCTGATAGGGCGAAACGGTGTAAAGCTCGCCGCCGTGTTTGAGCTGCTTCTTCTTTTCAAGATTGTATTCAAAATACTTGAATGTGATCTCACGGTCGCTGAAAATGCCGTTCTGTATGGTATTTATGTTGTAATAGATAAATTCATTGAACGCCTTTGTTCTGTTGTCAACGTAAATAGAGCGCCTCAGCTGACCCGCCTTGTGCTCGCTGGTAAGAGTCTGTAACTTCTTTATCAGCTCGTTTGATTTCTTTATGGTCAGAAACTTCGATGAAGCCACAGCGTCCGAAAGCACAAACAGCTCCTCGTCCTGAAACAGCCGCTCCCCCAGATAGTAAGCGTTTGAATGACCGCTCTTGGTGGTCTCGATGTTCAGTCCGCTGTCGCACAGCGTCGCAATATCGTCATAAATGGTCTTTCGCTCAGCCTTTATTCCCTCAGCCGCCAGTATGTCTATCAGCTGATTTCCCGTAAGCGGATGCTCCTCGTCCGTTTTCTGTCTGAACAGGTCCGCCATTCTGAGCAGTTTCTGTTTTTGTCTTGATACTCCTGCCAATTAAACTTCCTCCCCGCTGCGTTTCATATCCGAAACTTTGATTCTTGAACCGTCAGGCTCAATGATCGTCATATGCTCCAGCTGATCTCTCAGATTTCCCGTTACCGCCGCTCTGTATTCATTTCTCAGCTTCTGCCTTTCTTCTTTTTCATCGGCAGTCAGCTCACGGCTGCGTGATATCCTGGTAAGCTCCGACAATCTGTCAAGTTTTTCCTTCTCCATAAATTTTTACTCCTTCGTACCTACAGGCGCTTACACAATACGCCCATAGCCATGCCGAGCAAAGCGGCTTACACAATACCGCCTTAATTTGCTGAAAATGCTTTTGCTGACATTTATTTATATATTTTTAGAGTCCACAAAAACACCCACAACATTTCGGTAAAACATATTATATCACATCTTTTCGGATTTTTCAACGGTAAATTGCACAAACTGTCCATTAAAATTCCCTCATTTTCACCAAAAATCATTAATTTTTTTATACCTATTGACATTTTCAGAAAATGTGGTATTATAGAAATAGAGGATATCGAACATTCGTTCTCTATATTATATTTCCACTCTCACAAAAAATTCCAACCCGAAAGAAAAGGAGAATGCCATGAAAAAAATACTTGACAGCTATGAAAAAACCATCGCACAGCTCACCGTCCGCATTGGCGAGCTTAAAGACGAAATGAAGGTCTCACACCTTCCCGTGGAGCAGCTCAACAAATTAAGGGACAGAATAGAGCTGCTGCAAACCGAAAAATACGACCTGATGTTCACCGCAGCGCAGATAAGAACTCATCTGGGCGGCAAGCCGCTTACCCCAAGCCTTGCCGCAAGAAAAACGGAGGCTGAGGCTTCATGAGCGAAAGAGTGAACTTTTCGGGTCTTGTAGATATTGTCGCATCAGAACAGGCAGCCGAAGCCGAAGATGATGAAAAGCTTGCCGCCGAACACAAGCTTATCTCAAAAGCCGCTCCCCTGCTGCTTAAAAGATGCTTTGAGGATAATTTGACGAATACGCAGAAATGTTATATAATGTTGTATTATAAGCAAAGCATGACAATTCCCCGTATTGCCGAGATTTTTGGAGTAAACAAAGCCACCGTCTCACGGACGATAAACAGGGGAAGACAAAGGCTGCTCAGAGCCATACGCTGCGAAACGCTTAAAAAAACCATGAAAAAAGGTGCATTAAATTGAAAAAACAAACTCCCGTAATGAACTTTATCACCGATTATTCCAAAAGCAGCATCTCACGCTTTCATATGCCGGGACATAAGGGCGCAGTCCTCCACGGACTTGAGCCGCTTGACATAACAGAGATAAAAAATGCCGACTATCTCTATGAGCCGGAGGGTATCATAAAGCAAAGCGAACAGCTTACCGCCAATCTTTACGGAACGGCGAAAACACTCTATTCAACCGAAGGCTCGTCACTTTCCATAAAGACTATGCTTGCTATAGCGGCGCAAAACCGTAAAAATACCCACCGACCTATGAAGATCGCCGCCGCACGCAACTGCCACAAAGCCTTTCTCAACGGCTGCATACTTCTGGACATTCAGCCTGTGTGGATATATCCCTCAAAGCCGTCGCCGTCCGTATGCTCCTGCGAGATAACAGCCGAGGACGTTTCAGCAGTGCTTGCCGAAAATCCCGACTGCGAAGCCGTCTACATCACATCACCCGATTATCTGGGCAGCCTTGCCGATATAGAGGGCATCGCAAGGGTCTGTCACAGTCTTGGTAAATATCTGCTTGTAGACAACGCCCACGGCGCATACCTGAAATTTACCGGCGAAAAGCTCCACCCAATTGAGCTGGGAGCGGATATGTGCGCAGATTCGGCTCACAAAACTCTCCCCGCCTACACAGGCGGAGGATATCTGCACATTTCAAAAAACGCACCCAAAGCCTTTGCAGACTGCGCAAAACAGGCAATGTCGCTGTTCGGCTCAACAAGTCCGTCATATCTCATAATGGGCAGCCTTGACTGCTGCTGCGGTCAATTGCAGACTGCTCTTCCACAGAAAATAAAGGACTGCTGCGCAAGAGTCACCGCCGCAAAGGAAAGTCTGCGCTCCTGCGGCTGGAATGTAGGAAACGGCGAGCCGATGAAGATAACCGTTTTCCCAAACTCCTGCGGCTGGACGGGCGGAGAGCTTGCGGAGGTCATGCGAAGCTATGACATCGAGTGCGAATACAGCGACCACACGGCGATAGTTTTCATGCCGTCGCCCTGCAACAGCGAAGAGGATTTTACACGCCTTGAAAACGCATTTGCAAAGATACCTCACAAGCGGATAAGAGTTGATTTTCCCGCCCAAGCGCTGCCGAAAGCGGTCTGCGCAGTATCCCCACGTCAGGCTGCGTTTTCCCCCTGCGAAGAGATACCCACAGACAAAGCCGAGGGCAGGATATGCGCAAGAGAAGCAGTCTCCTGCCAGCCGTCTATCCCCATTGCAGCCCCAGGCGAGCTTCTCACCGCCGAAACAATAAAAATTTTAAAAAGGTATAGCATTTTCAGTGTAAATGTGATAAAATAAAAGAAACGATTTTTTCAATGAATTGTGCATTGGTCTAACTTCCGGAGGTATGATATATGAAACTTGTGTATGCTATAGTGAATAACGACGACACCTATGCAGTGTCGAAAGGGCTTCTGAAAAAAGGTATAAGGGCAACAAAGCTTGCTTCTACAGGCGGATTTCTTTCCGCAGGAAATACTACGTTTATGATCTGCTGTCAGGACGACGAGGTGGATGTGGTAATTGAAGCCTGCAAGGAACATTCACGCAAGAGAAAGCAGTTTGTTCCGTCAGCCACGGTGCTGGGCCCCGATGGGGGAGCTTCTTACCCTGTTGAGGTCACGGTAGGCGGAGCGACTATTTTCGTTACCGACATCGAGCGCTTCGAGCAAGTCTGACGGACATGAAGATATATTCAAACGAAAACAACATAAAGCTGATAGCTTCCATGACTGCCAAGGGCAGAGAGCCTCATTCTATCGTCATATGCGGAGAAAAGGGGCAGGGGCGAAAAACGCTGGCGAAATACATTGCCGCTCAGCTTATGTGCGAAAAAAAGGGCGAAAGACCCTGCGGAAGCTGCCGCACCTGCCGCATGATAGAGCATGATTCACACCCCGATCTTATTACCGTTTCGCCCAACGAAAACGGCAACTATCAGGCTGACGTCATTAGGAGCATGGCGGCTGACGCTGCCATAAAGCCCAATGACAGCGACTTCAAGGTGTATATCATACCCGATCTTGACAGGTCGGTGAACACTGCCGTTCAGGTGCAGAACATACTGCTGAAGCTTATTGAAGAGCCGCCTTCCTACTGCGTTATAATTCTCACCGCTGCATCTAAGGAGATCTTTTTAAAGACCATAATCTCACGGGTTCTCTGTCTTACCGCAGAACCTTGCACCCCGCAGCAGGCTGAGGAGTGGCTTTCCTCACAGGGGGAATATTCCAATGAGCAGATAGCCCGTGCAGTGGAGTGTTGTCACGGTAATTTCGGGCGGTGCGCCGAATTTATTCAGGGCGGAGTTCTTCCCGAAGCTTATGGGATAGCCGTCGCCTGCACCGATGCAATGATAAAGCGTGATGAATATGAGATACTGAAAGCTCTTTTCAAGGCGGACGGCAAAAAGGCGGTAATGCGGCAATCGCTGGTATTTCTGAGCGAGATCGCAAGGGACTGCTGTGCCGCAAGGCTTGGCATAAAGCAGATGTCGGGCTGTTACAAAAAAGGCTCGGCAAAACTTGCCGAAACCCTTGACGAGGTCACTTCGCAGCAGCTTTACGAGCTGTTCTGCGGCTACACCGACAGAATAGATTCAAACTGCAATCTTACCCTCACGATGAACAGTCTGACGGGCGAGATATGCGGACTGATAAACAGAAAGGCAACAGAAAGGAATGGTTATTGAAAATGCTGAAAATAATAGGCGTGCGTTTTAAATCCGTTGGAAAGATATATTATTTCGACCCTGACGGGTTGGACATAAAGATGAACGACAAGGTAATAGTAGAGACTGCCAGAGGCGTTGAATGCGGCGAGGTAGTTCTTTGCGACCGTGAGATAGACGAAACAAAGTTTTCAAATCCCGTCAAGAAGGTAATGCGCATTGCCACAAAGCAGGATTTTGCGGTAATAGAGAAAAACAAGCAGAAAGAAAAGGACGCATTCCGCATCTGCGAGGAAAAGATAAAGGCTCACAAGCTGAAAATGAATCTTATCGACGTGGAGTGCACCTTTGACAACAACAAGCTGCTTTTTTACTTCACCGCCGAAAACAGGGTAGATTTCAGAGAGCTTGTAAAAGACCTTGCCTCGGTTTTCCGCACGAGGATAGAGCTTCGTCAGATAGGTGTTAGGGACGAAGCGAAGATGCTTGGCGGACTGGGCATATGCGGTCAGCCATTCTGCTGCTCAAGATTTCTGGGAGAATTTCAGCCTGTGTCCATAAAAATGGCAAAAGAGCAATCGCTCTCGCTGAACCCCACAAAGATATCAGGCACCTGCGGCAGGCTTATGTGCTGTCTGAAATACGAGCAGGACAGCTACGAGGAGCTTTTAAAGACCACTCCCAAAGCTGGGGCGCTTGTAAAGACCTCCGACGGCAAGGGCATTGTTGAAGAAGCCAATCTGCTCACCGGCAAGCTGAGGATAAAGCTTGACAAGTCCGACGCTGTTGTGACTCTCGACAAGTCCGAGGTGGAAGTCATCAAGGACGCTGTCATCAAAGTAAACAAAAACGAGATAAAGGCTCTGAAAGGGCTGGAGTGATTGTCAATTGACAATTGACAGTTGACAATGGACAATTGTGGTGTTCGCTGCGCTCACTTTTTTCTGTAGGGGCGAACTGTGTTCGCCCGTTTTTCAATGGTTGCGTTCGCTGCGCCCATGTTGTAGGGGCTGGCGTTCTCGACAGCCAGATCGTTGGCTTGTCAATTTCACTGTGAATTGTGCTCCAAATAATATTGCTTTAAAAGCCGTTTTGGAAAAAGGCGGCTTTTTTATTTTCCAATGACTGCAATTCAAAATCCGTGAGCGAAGCGAACACCTTAATTGTCAATTGTCAATTGTCAATTGTCAATTGTCAACTGTAAATTGTCAACTGCCGTACATCGGGACGTCGAGGACGCCGTCCCCTACAAGTTTTGCGGACAGCGCAAAGCGTATGGACAAAAACTGGCGAACGCAAACGGGCGAACGCAGTTCGCCCCTACAGAATGTGGGGAATTACATCATACACAAAATCCGTGAGCGAAGCGAACACCTTAATTGTCAATTGTCCATTGTCAACTGTCAATTGAAAAAAGGACTGCTGAAAGCAGTCCTTTTTTCAGCAGTCCTTTTTGAGTTTTTCTGTCAGTTCGCAGCATCTGGCGTAGATCCTGTTTTCGTCTTCGCCGATGTGGAAAATTCCGTTTTCGTACAGCACCTTTCCTGCGCAGACGGTCATTCTGACATTCTGCTTTGAGCCGCTGTAGACAAGGTTTTTGGCTATGTTGTTTATCGGCTGCATATTGGGCTTTTTCAGGTCGATCACTACAAGGTCAGCCTGCTTCCCTGCGGCTATGCAGTCGCAGCTGTCAAGTCCCATTGCATGAGCCGAGCCTATGCAGGCTGCTCTCAGCACCTTATCGGCAGGGCAAGCCGAAGCGTCGTCATTTCGCAGCTTCTGCAAGGCTGTCATAAGGAACATTTCTCTGAACATATCAAGGCAGTTGTTGCTTGCAGCTCCGTCTGTTCCGAGGGCTACTCCAACGCCTTTGTCAAGCATTTCGCATATGGGAGCAATTCCGCTGGCAAGCTTTGAATTTGAGCCGGGACAGGAAACTGCATACACTCCCCTGTTTTTGAATATCTCCATATCCTCATCGGAAAAATGCACGCAATGGAAGCCTGCTCCGCCGTAGTTGTATATTCCCAGACTGTCAAACAGCCTGGTAGGAGTTTTGCCGTATTTTTCAATACACTCCCTTACCTCTTTTGCGGTTTCGGAATTGTGAACCGATACGGGAGCATGATATTTTTCCGCCAGCGCCGCAACCTCTTCCATAAGCTCGTAATCGGCGGTATACTCAGCGTGAAATCCCAATCGGTAGCTGACAAGAGGATTTTTGCCGTTGAATTTCAGGAAATTTTCTTCAAGACGCTTGGCGTTTGACTTATCTCCGCTGACCGCACCGCACATAACGGTACGAAAGCCGCTTTCCACATTAGCCTTATAATAATCGTCAAGCTCGAAATACATATCAAAACTTGCGGTGATGCCGCCGGTGAGATACTCCAGAATAGCCAGCTTTGAGAACCAATAAACGTCCTCGCCCGTCAGCTTTGCCTCCATAGGAAAGACCTGCTGAAAAAGCCAGTCCTGCAGCGGAAGGTCATCGGCATAGGAACGCAGAAATGTCATTGCCGAATGTGTATGAGCGTTTTTGAATGAAGGCATGAGCAGGCTGCCCTCAAGGTCGTACTCCTTTTCAAAAGCGGCGGTTTTAAGCTGCTCGTCGGTTGGCGTACCCACAAAGGCAATTTTGTCGTCCTCTGTCCACACCTCTTTTTTTTCGATATCCATACCCTCTGCCATATCCATAACAAGGGCGTTTTTAAATCTAAGCATAAAATTTCTCCCATCTGTTTTTTTATTATTGTACCACATTGCTTCGGAAAAATCAACGGGGGAGGGCAATGCACAATTGGGACAATTGACAATGGACAATTGACAGTTGACAATTAAGGTGTTCGCTGCGCTCACGGTTTTTTTGCGGTTGGCAGGGGGTGTGTTGACATATTTGATGGAATGTGATAATATGTAAATTAGATATTGAGGACTTGTTTTAGTTCTCTGAAATAGCGAACTAATGCCGTTAATTGAATTCAGCATGAGATTCTTGAATCACCTATCAAGGTTTATAACTTTGAGGTTGAGGATTTCCATACTTACTTTGTCGGTGAGTGTGGAGTACTGGTGCATAATGATTGTACTAATATTCAAGGAGCAGGTCATGGTAAAAGCCAAAAGCATAAGGATACTATAGATGCAACAATGGATGATTTTGCAAAACATGGATATGGAACTTCTGGTGCTGGAGGAGATTATGATGCTATTTTCGGAAATAAGAGCCTAAAAAGTGCAGGATTAAATGGTAGCCAAAGGCCTGATATAATTACAGTAAGAACAGAAAATGGAAGAACGATTTATGATATTTATGAATTTGCTAGCCCATCTCAATACAATGGCTCATCGGCATATAGAGATCTGAAAAATAAAATTAGTGATATGAGAGCACAAAATCCAGATACGGCTACAGAGATTTTTAATTTTCATTTATTTGATTGGGGGGCTTATTAATGCGAACCATTAATACAGATAATGCATCGTTGATAAGTCAGTTCAACATAAAAAATGATTGGACATCCATCATGGATATTATAGATGTAATTGAAAACATTTTTCGGGAATTTGGATATTTAATAAAAAAGTTTTATTATTCGAAAAATCACAAGGTTTATTCACCGAGCTATAACAAGTTTAAGTGCATAAATAATTATGACACTGATGTAATATCTGGAATGAGTTTTCAATCTGATTTTAATAAAAAAGACTTTGAACCAAATACTAGGCTTGATATTGAAGTGAATATGAGATATATTAATTCAAAAAATATTGTAAAAATTAGTGTTGTGATTAATGACAATTTTCTTTTAAATGATATTTATAGCACCTATAAAAAGATAATTGTTACCCTTTCTGAGAATAACGATTTATTATTATCAGGCTATTCTTTTATGATTCCCAATTATTATGGTGCAGTATCGTTTTCGTCTGGCATACTACGAAAATTAAATATGCCTTGTGCTCTTAAGAATTTAGCTGGATGGTATGCTAATTCTGATCTAATCAATAGTACAATTTGTTTGATGAATTGTTTTTCAGATTTATCGGACGATCAAAACCAATGCTTAGTGGATATTTTTGGGAAAGACAATGTTTTTAGGATTAATAATGTAACAGCTTTTATTAATCCTTTTGCCGAAAATATAGATATTGCAGATTATATAATATCGGATAATTACAATGAAATCTGTAATATGTTAGAGCAGAAATTACCTTTTAAAAGACTTACTTATCATAAAGAAAGATAAGTATTAAGCTTTCTTTATGATGATGCGTGTAGTATGCATAAATGTTGCTGTGCGTGTAAATGTTTGGTTCGGCAAAGGATTTCGGCACTTCATATTGTTTTGTTGCAGGAACATTAATCACTACAAATGACGGATTTAAGCCGATAGAAGAAATTCAGGTTGGTGATGAAGTTCTTTCCGAAAATGAGATGACAGGCGAGGTAGCAATTAAGGAAGTTACGCAGACTTATGTCAACGAAACTGATGAGCTTGTTCATATCGGTGTAAATGGTGAAACGATTTCTGCTACTCCTTCACACCCGTTCTATGTGTATAAGTTCGGCTGGACATTAGCAGGTTCACTTCGTGCCGGCGATATACTTGTACTTTCCAATGGTGAATTAGTAACCGTTGAATGGGTTCAGCACGAAATTCTTGAATCACCTATAAAGGTTTATAACTTCGAGGTTGAGGAGTTCCATACTTACTTTGTTGGTGAGTGTGGGGTGCTGGTGCATAATGATTGTACTATTCCTGAATTATCTGATAATTGGAAAGATAATATTACTTCTGATTCAAGTGTAAGAAATGGAACTGACATTCCAAGATCGTTTGAATTAAAAGGATATGAAGTGAATGGCAATAAAGTTGTAGTTCATCCAAATGCAACAAAACATATGGCAGAACGTGTAAACGCAGCGAATGGTTCGATATTAGTAGAAAATGAAATGATGATTAGCTTTGAAGAAAGTGTTGCTTCTGTATTGCCTAATGTTAAAGACGGTAGAAATTTCTTTGAAAATGTAAACGGATGGGAATTGGGCATAGATGGTAGCGACGGTACTGTGTATCACGCTCTTTTGAAGTAGGTGGATGTCATGTTGTTGTCTGTAAAAAAAGTCCTAAATAGCAATGATGCATTCATGCTTAGTTTGGATAAAATAGGTAAAGAGTTGCTGTTGGTTTCTGTTAGCAAGAAAAATGAAAAACAAATAATCCCATGTTATTGGAGGTTGAAATTTGAGAATGATTGTCCACCATTAGAAATTGGAATTTCACCGTATTCAGGTGATATTATAAATATAACCTGTTTTATAACCTCAATTGATTTCGGACATTTTGGTCCTAATTTGTTATTTATTTCAAATAAAAGTATTCAGGTAGATACAAAAATATTTACTAGAGCGAATGATTTTAACGACAATAACGGAACTGTCAAATTCTTTTTAAATGACAAAAATTTGTTTTGTATGTTTTGTGATGATCCATTCGATTGTAAAGTCGTGGTTAAAGATCAACTTGGCATTATAATTGACAATATGAATATGATGGTTGGTTTTGCTTTATATAATTTATCGCAAGAGCAAATATCAATAATTAATTCTTTGAAATTATATCAACAAGAATGGCGAGAATGAGATTAATTGAGTGGTTTATTCATATTATATGCATCCGAGAGTGACTATTTTAATGCCGCCTGCAGCTTTGTATCAGCGCTGCCGGGAGTAGGCGATGCGATAGGAGTATTTGCAAGGGGCGGAAAGGCTTGTAAGATAGTAACTGCGTTCCATAAAGCGGGAGCGGCAGGAAATATGCTTATAGGCGCATATACGTTCGGAAATATAGCCGAGAAGTACATAACAGGCGATGCAAGCTTCACCTGGGAAGAGATAAAAGGCGACTTGTTTACCGTCGCAATGACAGGCGCGTCAATGCACAATTGGGGCAATTGACAATGGACAATTGACAGTTGACAATTAAGGTGTTCGTTGCGCTCAGGGTTTTTGTGAGTGATGTAATTCCCCACGTTCTGTAGGGGCGAACTGCGTTCTCCCGTTTGTGTTCATACGCTTTGCGCTCACCGCAAAACGTGTAGGGGCTGGCGTCCTCGACAGCCCGTTGAGCGGCTGTTACATCGTCCTAGAATATCAGAGAAACGGAGCGAATTGGTTCAATTGACAATTGACAGTTGACAATGGACAATGAAGGTGTTCGCTGTGCTCACGAATTTTGATTGTAACATCATTTCGACCGCCAAATCCTGCGACAGGCGAACACAGTTCGCCCCTACTGTTGTGACCGATATTCATTCCGACCGACAGACACGATTTCAATGCACAATTCACAATGCATAATGCACAATTATTTCCACAACACTCAACTTTGCCGCCCATTATTCATTCCGACCGCCCGACAGACAGAACTTTCGTCCAGCATGGAACTTTGCGGAGGGCGATTGCTCCGCCTGCGCTAAGGCTCGGAGGGCGATTGCCCCGTGCGGGCTAGCACACTTGATTTTTTTGATGTAATGTGGTAAAATGATAAGTGGCTTCGGATTTTTCCGAAAGAATTGCATGAAAGAAGAATGACTATGACAAAATACGTTGTGCTGCTCTGTGACGGTATGGCTGATTACCCCGTCCCTGAGCTTGGTGACAAAACTCCTATGGGGGCTTCGGATACCCCTAATATGGATAAGCTTGCCAAAAAATCTACTATCGGTCTTGTAAAGAGCGTTGCCGACGGGCTTAAACCCGGCTCCGATGTGGCTAACCTCTCGATACTGGGCTATGACCCATCCATTTATTATTCGGGACGTTCTCCGCTGGAGGCAGGCTCTATCGGTATCGACATGAAGCCTACCGACGTTTCGTTCAGATGTAATCTTGTTACTCTTTCCGATGAGGAAAACTATGCCGATAAAACTATTCTCGACTACTGCGCCGACGATATCTCCACCGAAGAGGCAAAGGTGCTTATCGAGTATCTCGCCGAGCATTTCAATAACGATGAGTTCCAGCTCTATTCGGGAGTTTCCTACCGCCATTGCCTTATCTGGAACAACGGTACTCTTGACGTGGGTACTCTTACTCCTCCCCACGATATCACAGGCAAGCCGATCAAGGAATATATCCCCTCTCACCCAAACGCTGCAAAGCTTTACGATATGATGGTGAAGAGCTACGACCTGCTTAAAGACCACCCCGTAAATAAGGCAAGAGAGGCAAGAGGCAAAAGACCTGCCAACTCCATGTGGTTCTGGGGAGAGGGCGTGAGAAAGCCGCTTGATTCCTTCGAGAACAAATACAAGCTCAAAGGCTCTATGATTTCCGCAGTTGACCTGCTCAAAGGCATAGGCAAGTTCAGCGGAATGAACGTTGTTGACGTTCCCGGCGCAACAGGCTACATAGATACCAATTTCGACGGCAAGGCTCAGGCTTGTATCGACGAGCTTGCAAAGGGTCAGGACTTTGTTTATATCCACTGCGAAGCTCCCGACGAGTGCGGACACCGCCACGAGATCGAAAACAAGAAAAAGTCGCTGGAGCTTATCGACGAAAAGATACTGGGACCTGTTCTTGAAGCTATGGAGCAGTATGACGACTACAAGGTTCTCATCTGCCCCGACCACGCAACTCCCCTGTCGCTGAAAACTCACACCAACGACCCTATCCCATTTCTGATGTACCACAAGCAGGGCGAGGTTGAAGGTCAGCCCGAGTTCACCGAGGAGACCGCTAAGAATACGGGTCTTTTCGTTCCGCAGGGACATACGCTTATGCAGATGTTCTTTGATTTGTGATAATTCAATAACAGCGAACACCTAAAACGGGCGAACTTTGTTCGCCCGTTTTGTTTTGTGTTTTATTCATTTCGCAGGAGCGCACCGGGTTCGCTCCGAGAGTGCATTATGCATTGAAAAGGGCTTCCCGTCAAGTATTCGGGACGTCGAGGACGCCGTCCCCTACAAAACCTGTGGGAAATACAAAAAAATTCGTGAGCGAAGCGAACACCTAAATTGTCAATTGTCAACTGTCAATTGTCAATTGCAATAATTGTGCCTTGTATCCGTCCGCCCGTTTTGGTCTTTACATTATATCAAATATCCGAAAAATCATACGGCGGATAAAATATTCCTTTTTCCGTTATTATCGCCGTGATAAGACTGCTGTCGGTGACGTCAAATGCAGGATTGTAGCATTTTACGCCGTCGGGCGCTGAGGGCTTCTCGAAGAACATGGTCTTTATCTCGTGGGCAGGACGTTCTTCTATTACGATATCTTCGCCGCTTGCGCAGTTTTTGTCTATGGTCGATGTGGGACAGAACACATAAAATGGCACATTATAATATTTTGCCAGCACCGCAGCCGATGAAGTGCCTATCTTGTTGGCGGTATCGCCGTTGACCGCTACTCTGTCGCAGCCCACAAAGCAAGCCTGTATCTTACCCTGCTTCATCACAAGTCCTGCCATGTTGTCGCAGATGAGCGTGCAGTCTATGCCTGCGTTGAAAAGCTCATAGGCGGTCAGCCTTGCGCCCTGCAAAAGAGGTCTTGTTTCGTCGATGTAGGCGTGGAAGTTATATCCCTTTTCCGCTCCCAGAAGCAGCGTTCCAAGACCCGTTCCGTAGCGTGAGGTCGCTAAAGCTCCTGCATTGCAATGGGTAAGTATGCCGTCGCCGTCCTTGACGAGAGTAAGACCGTATTCGGCTATTTTTCGGCAAACCTCGATGTCTTCCTCATGGATAGCCACTGCCTCGCTGCGCATGGCTTCAAGGATCTCTTTTCTTGCGCAGCCTTTTTTCTTTTCTGCCGCCGAAAAGACTCTATTCAGCGCCCATGACAGATTTACCGCTGTGGGTCTTGACGAACAGAGATAGTCCGACAGCTCTTTCAGACGTGAAAAAAAGTCCTCATTTTCGGGTATCTGCGCTGCAAGGACATAAAGGGCATAGCCTGCAAAGATGCCTATGGCAGGCGCTCCTCTTACTTTGAGATAATATATTGCTTCAAATAATTCTTGCTTTTCACGGAGAGCAAGGGTGATCTCTTCCGACGGCAGTTTTGTCTGGTCGATTATCTCCACCGCTCTGCCATCCTCGGAAAGCCTTACGCTGTCGCTTTTCAGATAAACCATGCCGCTCTCCTCAGATGCTGTTAAGATAGTCGGAAATATTCTCGATGCTCTCGGTGATAAGCCGCTTGAACTTTGGAGCGGCTTTATCGGCGCACTCCTGAACCTCGGCGTGGGTAAGAGGATTATCGGTCATTCCGCAGGCAAGATTTGAAATGCAGGAAATTCCGCACACCATCATACCTGCGTGATTTGCGGCGATAGCCTCAACAGCGGTAGACATTCCAACGGCGTCGGCGCCGAAGCCTCTCAGCATTTTTATCTCGGCAGGCGACTCGAAGGACGGTCCTGTAAGCTGGAGGTAAACGCCCTCTTTAAGGTCTATATCAAGCTCTTTAGCGGTATCCTTGATTATTTTTCTCAGCTGCGGAGCGTATATCTTGCTCATATCCGGGAAGCGTGTGCCTATCTCGTCAATATTTTTTCCGATAAGGGGATTTGGCACAAAGCTTGAAATATGGTCGGTGATGAGCATAAAATCTCCTGCCGAAAAACCTGCGTTTATTCCGCCCGAAGCGTTGGTGAGAAACAGCACCTTAGCCCCAAGCATAGACATAAGTCTTGCAGGCAGCACAACGTCGGTCATGGGATAGCCCTCATAATAATGGACTCTGCCCTGCATGACCACAACGGGCACGCCGTTTACATATCCGAAAACGAAACGTCCTTTATGTCCCTCAACGGTAGAACGTGGGAAGCCGTCGATATCGGCATAGTCCACTGCTGCCACCGCTTCAACGGCAGACTCGGCATAATCGCCCAGTCCGGAGCCAAGCACCAGAGCTATCTCGGGCTTGAGATCCACCTTTGAGCGTACACATTCATAACATTTTACAAGCTTTTCATATGGCGTCATATGTTTTACCTCCTCAGGTCTGTGATTTGCTACACTATTATTTTAACCTATATTGAAGAGATAGTCAACTGTCAATTGACAATTGACAGTTGACAATTGACAATGATGGTGTTCGCTGCGCTCACGGATTTTTGGGATAATTGACAGCTTGATTTGGGTATGATATAATTATTGTCGGAGGGGTGATGATAATGCCGCTTGAAAACAAATTGCACATTCATGATTCTGCCGAGCTTGCAAGGGTTGAGGAGAAAATCAGCAAGGCTAAAGCTGCGGAGCTGTTTGAAAACGGGTCGCTTGACTCGCTGACGGCTGGAACGCTAGAGTCTTTGGTTCGGATACACGAATACTTGTTTAATGAAATATACGATTTTGCAGGAAAAATACGAACCGAAAATATTGCAAAAGGCGGTTTTCGCTTTGCTCCTGTAATGTATCTTGAAGCTTCGCTTTCCGATATTGAAAAAATGCCGCAGAGCACCTTTGATGAAATTGTGGATAAGTATGTTGAAATGAATATCGCTCACCCTTTCAGAGAGGGCAACGGACGGGCAATGAGAATATGGCTTGATTTGATTTTCAAAAAAGAGATCGGTCGTGTTGTCGATTGGAACAAAATTGACAAAGAAGATTATCTGCTTGCAATGGAAAGAAGTCCTATAAGGACTATTGAAATAAAGCACTTGCTGAACTCTGCTCTGACCGACAAGATAAACGACAGAGAAATTTTCATGAAAGGCATCGACGCAAGCTATTATTACGAGGGCTACAACAGCTTCAGCATTGAAGATCTAAGGCAATAAAACCAAACAGCAATAAAAAATCCTGCCGATTTAACGATCAGCAGGATATTTTTTATGTTCTTCCAAAGAAGTGAACGCAGTTCGCCCAACCAAAAATCCGTGAGCGCAGCGAACACCATAATTGTGCATTGTGCATTATGCATTGTGCATTGATGATTTCGCTCTTTCAGAGCGAAATTATCAAACGGATGAGTGTGACTTAACGTAATCAACAACGTCATCAACGGTTGTGAACGCCATACCTACGCAAGTGTCTGCGCAGCCGTAGTAAATTGTGATCCTTCCTGTGTCAGCGTCGCAGAGAGTTGCGCATGGGAATGTAACGTTCTGAACGTCGCCGATGCACTCGTATGTCTCTCTTGGGTTGATGAGGTACTCGCCGCATCTGTATTTAACCTTCCAAGGCTCGTCAATGTCGAGGATGCAAGCCGAGAAGCTGTATACAAAGCCGTTGCAGGATTCAAGAACGCCGTGGTAGAATACCAGCCAGCCCTCAGATGTCTCTATCGGGATAGGACCTGCGCCGATCTTCTTGGACTCCCAGCCCTTGAGTGGTCCCATAACGTGTCTGTGCTCGCCCCAGTACTTCATATCGGGAGACTGTGAAAGGAACATATCGCCGAAAGGTGTGTGACCTGAGTCGGAAGGTCTTGAGAACATTACATACTTATCGTTGATCTTTCTTGGGAAAAGTACGCCGTTTCTGTTGAAGGGAAGGAATGCGTTCTCGCACTGATAGAAGGTCTTGAAATCAAATGTATAGCCAACGCCGATAGTAGGCTTCCAGCCGTAAGCGTTGCACCATGTGATCCAGAATCTGTCTTCGATCCAGCAAACACGGGGATCGTAGCCGTAGCCCCACTGATTTACTTCCTCAGTTGACTTTTCAGCCTGCTCGAAAACAATTCTGTCAGGGTTGATGTTCCAATGGATACCGTCATCGGAGAAGCCTGCGTGCAGAGCCATGTTTCTCTCCTTATCGTCAACTCTGAAAACGCCTGCGAACTTGCCCTCGAAGGGTACTACAGCGCTGTTGAAGATAGAGTTTGATGTAGGCAGCAGATCTCTTGGGATAATTGGGTTCTCCGCATATCTCCAGATAACGTCGTTGCAGCCTGCCGGCTTGTCCTGCCATGGCATATTAGGAATTGACTGACCGTTGATAACCTTTACGTTCATGATTTAATTCCGCCTTTCATAAATAATAATGTTTTAATAGAAATTACTCAAGACAGCTTTTGCAACTTCTTTAAGAAATATCTTATTGCACGGCTTGCGCCGTCTTATATATTAAAACATACTTTTCGATTTTTTGCAAGCCCCCAAAAAACTTTGAAAACGTTTAATATGCTCATGTAAACGTATTCTTTCAAATATTCATGATTTTTTTACAATTCACAGGGCTTTTGTCGGAAGAACGGGATATTCTTTGAGTTTGTGGAAAAACGTATTTTGCGCAGAGTGAGGGGAAGCCCTCTATCGCAGGGCTTGAGCCTGCGCTTTGATTTTTTCAGGATTTCTTACTCATCCGACAGATTGTCCTCGTCGTCCTCCTCGCCGCACAGCGAGTTCATATATTCATTGTATTTTCTGACCTTTCGCTCTTCAAGAAAATAATCCAGAACGAAGCATATCACAAGACACATTGAAAATTCCATAGCCATAGAAGCAACGTTTCTGCTGTCCTTATCACCGAAAAACGTTATGACCGACATTATGGCTGCAAATACGACCGAATCGCCCAGATAATATAACATTCTGCTCTTCTTTGCCTTTTTGGTGAGCCCGGTATCAAGCGGTTTGCCGCCGATAATAGTCTTTGGGAAATTATAAACATGATTTTTTCTTTCCACAACCGTCATTGCTGCCACCATTACCAAAAGCAGTATCAGCTCAGGCAGGGCAAGCGAGCCTTTAAATCCTACATACACGATCCTTCCTATGCTGTAAAATATCGCAACTACTCCGCAGGCTGCCAGTCCCTTGTCGTTCACCGCCGAAACTCTCTCGTCCACGGGATAAGCCGCTGTTATCTTATCCGCTATTTTCTGCTGTCTTTCAGTATAATTATTGTTCATTGCTTTTCTCCCTTTCTCTCGTCTTCAGATTCCCAGAACAGGTCGTTGAGTGTTTTATCAAGTGCGTTGCATATGGCTATGCACAGGTTCAGCGTAGGATTGTAATTGCCCGATTCTATCATTCCTATAGTCTGTCGGGTCACGCCCACCGCTTTAGCCAGAGCCTCCTGATTCATATCCTTTTCCATTCTGGCTATCTTCATTTTTTTGTTTTTCATAACGTTTTATTTTTATCTCCTCTCTTTGCCGGACACAGCGGCGTTTTTCCGGAACACGCTTTTGCTGTGATTTTATTGTACATCATATTTTTCAAAATGTCAAGTATATTTTACATTTTGACGTGATAATTTTGTTTTTTATCAGATATCAACAAATAATCGTTGTGGTTTTTGTTTATAATTAACAATAAAAGACTTTGGATACGCATTATTGATTTGACACTTATGCCGTTATATGATATAATAGTACAATATCATAAAAAATACTGCAAAGGAGAAGAAAATGAAACAGCGTGAAGCAAACTACGACCTGCTGAGGATCATAAGTGCTATTGCCGTTGTTATGATCCATGTTACGGATTTTTACAAGAACGCCATACTTGACAAAAGCATTTTCGGCGAGCTTTATCTTCGTAATATCGGCACAACTATTATCTATGTCGCTATTCCCAGATTTGCCGTTCCCTGCTTTGTTATGCTTTCGGGAGCGTTCATTCTTGCCGATGACCGCAACTCGGATTACAAAGCTTTCTAAAAAAGTCATTCCGCAGTGTGGGAGTGCCTACTATTATTTTTTCGGTGATCTATTTTCTCTTCTCCATGCTTTTAGCCGCTCTGTCGGTAAAGTCGGGAGCTGCACCCACAGAGCTTTTGACTCCGATAAAACAGATATTTACAGGCGAACCCTTTTACCATATGTGGTATCTGTATATGCTGCTTGTCATTTATCTTATTACGCCTATTATAATCAAATTCAAAAACGATATAGGAGAAGAAAAATTTGAAAAGGTCGTATGGATATATGCCCCACTTGCAGTAACGGCTATGTGGACTTCCGAGCATCTTTTTATGTGGGATCCCGGTTATGCAGTCGGTTACCTTTCATTTTTTATGCTTGGTTATGTTCTCAGACGCAGATTATCGGAAAAGAAAAACAACACAAAAGCTGTGCTGCTTATTCTCTGCGGAATAATTACAGAGCTTATCATTGGCTATTTCAGATACAAAAAGGCTCTGGCGGGAGAAGCATATGTTTATTCGCCTATCACACAGAGATCGCCGTTTATCGGTGTTGCTTCGGTGCTGATATTTGCGGGCTTCTCGATGCTTGATATCAAAGCCGACTTCGGCAGAGCTTCATCGCTCACCTTCCTTATTTATCTTATTCACGCCGGAGTAAACAGAGCTGCTTTTCTGCTGTTCCGTGAAATGTCGGGTTTCAATGCCGACAACAGGATAGTGATTCCTGTAGGCACGGTAATTGTTCTTGCGGTAACTGTTATTCTATCGCTTTTATACGAAAAGCTGTGGAATGCCGCCGACAGGAAATTTGAGATAACACACAAGCTGTGCAGGCTTTTCAGGCTTGAATAGCTTTGACATTCTGTAGATACATAAAGACCGCTCCTGCCGAGATCAAACGGCAGGAGCGGTCAATTTGTTGGGAAAGCAGCAAAAAGTAAAGCGCAGGCTCAAGCCCTGCGACAGAGAGCTTCCCCATATTCTGTTTGTTATTTATCCTGTGACCTTTTTGAAAGGCGTTCTCTCAGCTCGGTAAGAGCTTCGTTGAACTTCTGTGAACGGGCGGTAGGATGTGCGAGAATGAAATCCCTCTTGAAAAAACTTATCTTCTCGGTGAGCCTTGCAAAGTCTGCACGCAGCTCCTCCAGCTTGGCGGCGGTCTCAGACTGTTCTCTGCGCTGTGCAAGCTCCGCCTTTGCAAGCTCGATCTGCAAACGTATCTCCGAAAGCTTTGCCAGCAGCTTGTTTACGTCCAGTGCGGTGCGGACTGCGTAAATAAGGTCGCTTATGAATATCAGCGTTATCACTGAAAGTATTATCATCAGCAGCGTTTTCGGCATTCCCAGCACAAGGCTTTCCACAGGCTTATGCAGGACATAGGTCAGCAGCAGAGATAAAAATCCCCAGAATAGCGAGGATTGCAGGCATATATAGCCTTTTATGTTGAACTTATCGTCGCTGTAATCCCAGTATTTCATTTTCAGCAGCTTTTCCATAAGCCAGCCCGTAAAATACTCCAGTATGGTGGTGCCTGTCATTCCGCAGACGTAGACGAGAAAAGGGTTCTCCCGCACAGGCAGACTGACAAGCAGTATCACTATAGCTCCGAAGCCGTATATGGGCAGCATGGGACTTCGCAGGAAGCCTCGGTTCACAAACTTTTTCTTTTCAACAGACACTATGGTCGATTCAATGCACCAGCCTACAAAGCAATATATGTAGAAAAACATTAGCCATTGAAAAAAACTGTAGTCATACATTTTAATTATCCTTTCTGAATTATGTTCTGTAATTATAGCATGATTTATGACAAAAGTCAAACTTCCTACAATGCATAATGCACAATCAAGGCTTTCGCTGCGCTCACAGATCATTTGTATGGGACGGCGTCCTCCACGTCCCCAGCACAAGCGTCCGGCATTTGACAGGCGGCTGTTTTAAATTGCACAATTATGTGTTTGCGGTATTCACGGATCTTGGGCGGAAATGTTTTTGATTTTACACTGTTTTTATGCAACTTTAACGTGAAATAAAATCAAATTCTAAAAAATACAGCGGTTTTTTGGCTATTTTCAATAAAATTTTGAATTTTTTCGTTTTGGCTCTTGCAAATTGCAGGCATATATGTTATACTTATTAATGGTGTTGGATACCGGGACGGGAACGATGCCGATCTATACTTTCTTATCGGCATGGTTCATTCGGGATCCACAGCGAAATCTATAATTTATAAGGAGTATGTGTTATGGAATTAAAGAATGAATACCTCAAGGGCGTTTATGCCAAGGTTGAACAGCGCAACCCCGGCGAAAAAGAATTTCTTCAGGCTGTTAAAGAGGTTCTCGAAAGCCTTGAGCCTGTAGTTGAGAAGAGACCTGACATCGTTGAAGCCGGTATCATCGACAGGATCGTTGAGCCTGAAAGACAGATCATCTTCCGTGTTCCTTGGGTTGACGACAACGGCAAGGTTCAGGTAAACCGTGGTTTCAGAGTACAGTTCAATTCAGCTATCGGACCTTACAAGGGCGGTATCAGACTTCATCCCTCGGTTTGCGCTTCTGTAATCAAGTTCCTGGGCTTCGAGCAGATCTTCAAGAACAGCCTTACAGGTCTTCCTATCGGCGGCGGCAAGGGCGGTTCAGACTTCGATCCTAAGGGCAAGTCGGACGCTGAAGTAATGAGATTCTGCCAGAGCTTTATGACAGAGCTTTGCAAGCATATCGGTGCAGACACAGACGTTCCTGCAGGCGATATCGGTACAGGCGCAAGAGAGATCGGTTATATGTTCGGTCAGTATAAGAGACTGAGAAACGAATTCACAGGCGTTCTCACAGGAAAGGGACTTTCCTACGGCGGTTCTCTGGCTAGAACAGAGGCTACAGGCTACGGTCTTTGCTACTATACAGATGAAATGATCAAGTGCATGAAGAACGAGAGCTTTGAGGGCAAGACAGTTGTTATCTCAGGTTCCGGAAACGTTGCTATCTACGCTACAGAAAAGGCTACACAGCTGGGCGGCAAGGTAGTTGCACTTTCTGACTCAAACGGTTATGTTTACGATCCCGACGGAATCAAGCTTGACGTTGTTAAGCAGATCAAGGAAGTTGAAAGAGGAAGGATCAAGGAATACGCTGACCGTGTTGCAGGCGCTGAGTATCACGAGGGCTGCAGAGGCATCTGGACTATCCCATGCGACATTGCACTTCCCTGCGCTACACAGAACGAGCTTGACGGCGAGTCGGCTGACACACTTATCAAGAACGGCGTATTTGCAGTAGCTGAGGGCGCTAATATGCCTTCAACTCCCGACGCTATCGAGAAGTTCCAGGCTGCAGGCGTTCTCTTTGGACCTGCAAAGGCTTCAAACGCAGGCGGCGTTGCAACATCTGCTCTTGAAATGTCACAGAACTCCGAGAGACTTTCATGGACATTCGAGGAAGTTGACGCTAAGCTGAAGAACATTATGATAAACATCTTCCACAACTCATTCAATGCTGCTAAGGAATACGGCATGGAAGGCAATCTTGTTGCAGGCGCAAACATCGCAGGCTTCATGAAGGTTGCTGACGCTATGAAGTGGCAGGGCGTTGCTTACTAATTAAGATATCTGACAGAACGGATCCTCTTTTGAGGGTTCGTTCTTTTTTTGCGTGTTACTATTGTGTGAATTTATTATAATATTCTCATTGACAAAGCTCTGCACATATAGTATAATAGTCTTATAAATAGCGACTTAAATAGTATTGTAGAAAGGAATTAATCATTATGAGACGACTTTTAATGGGAATAATGATAGTAATGACTGCTCTGACTGTATTTGTAGGCTGCGGAGATAAGGACAGCAAAGAAAACACAGACAGCTCACAGGACACAAACACTGTGGAGTATTATCAGGAAAAGCTTTCGGGTACCTTTGTGGGAAGCAACGACACTACCTATACTTTTTCTGACGGAAAGATAACGCAGCAGACAGAAAACAACGGTGAAACTGTAGAAAAAAGCGGTTCCTACAATATCGCCGAGACAGACGCTGACGGCGACGGCGAGAACGAGTCAATAGCGCTAAGGATAATCATAAGCGGACAGACCTCCTCTTACACGCTCAGCAAGGAGGGCGACAATATCGTACTTACCGAGGGCAGCAAAAAGACGGTTCTTACTAAGAAATAATATGAAAAGAGACCGCTTGACGGTCTCTGTTTTTTAAGCGCACAGGCGAATTGTCGGTGCCGGCAGATAAACACTATCGAGGGGCAGATCTCAATGAATAAGGCGTGGGCACATTTCAAGACTATTACAAAGCATCGGCACATGGTGATAAAGCACTGCCGATATGCAGGAATATTCCTGCAAGGGCTGAGGCACGACCTGTCAAAATACTCTCCATCCGAATTTATTCCGGGTGTTAAGTATTACCAGGGCAACCGTTCTCCCAACGAGGGGGAGCGTGAGGCATACGGCTATTCCAAGGCATGGATACACCACAAGGGCAGGAACAAGCACCATTTTGAATACTGGACCGACTATGATCCCCGGACAAAGCAGCTGGGGCCTATCAAAATGCCTGTGAATTATGTCAAGGAAATGTTCTGCGACAGAGTTGCCGCCAGCAAGATCTATCAGGGTGATAACTACACCGACGCCGCTCCGCTGGAGTATTTTCTCAAAGCAAAGGGCAGACGTATCATTCACCCCGAAACCTCGGATTTTCTTGAAAAGCTGCTTGTTATGCTGAAAGAAAAGGGCGAAAAAAAGACCTTTGCCTATCTGCGCCGCACTGACCATTACTGACATGGCATAAAAAGCTTAGTTTCCCCTTTTTTCCGCTTGACAAACCGTTGCTTGTAATGTATAATTATTCTATCTTATTAAAAGAATTTTAAGATCATTTTTAGGAGGTTTTTCTATGGCTTCTCGTTCAGGAAAAGAAATGTTTACAAATCCTGCCGTTTCAAGGGTCGCAGGCTTCGACGACGCATTCTCCACAATTGAGACCGCCAGCTACAAGGGTATCATGGCAAAGACTCTGTATTTTCTGGCGACTATTCTGCTGGGTCTTGCGGCGTTCTTCTATATGCACAATTACTATGCAGCACAACACTTCACACAGGCTGCTGCCGAAAACGGTTATGTGATATACGCTAACGAAACTGCAATTCTTTCGGGAGTTCTTA
Organism: Oscillospiraceae bacterium; assembly: GCA_051882095.1. Taxonomy (GTDB): domain Bacteria; phylum Bacillota; class Clostridia; order Oscillospirales; family Ruminococcaceae; genus FB2012. Next base: position 691 of record JBJERD010000090.1, on the reverse strand, counting down.
TAATCACACTGATATGCGGTATCGTCGCTTCATTTGCCGTTAAGACCATACCCGTAACAGGAACAATATACTGCGTGGGAATGGGTTATGCAGTCACATTTGTTTCATACACCTATGCTGCCGCTTTCAAGGGCATAATCATTGAAGCGCTGGTTCTTACGGTCCTTATAATCGCTATGATGGCGGTGCTTTACACTTCGGGAATAGTTAAGGTAGGCGACGGATTCAGAACGGTGGTTTACACTACCCTTGCCGTATCCGTAATCGGCGGACTAATTTTCTCGCTGATGCTCTGGCTTGCTCCCAACAGCTCGATAGTCGCATCTATCCTCAGATTACAGAGCGGTCCTATTGGCGTACTTTTCGCCGTTATCGGCGTATTTCTCGGTGCGGCTCTTCTGCTCTGCGACTTTGAGACCATCGGCGAAACGGTAGAACACGGTCTTGCAAAGAAATACGAGTGGTACTGCTCTTACAGCCTTATGGTAAGCGTTATTTATCTGTACCTCAAGGTTCTCCAGCTTCTTGCAAAGCTCCAGAACAACAGACGCTGATATTTTTACAAAAACAACGGCTTCTCTCTTATTTGAGAGAAGCCGTTGTTGCGTTTAATTGCTATGTTTAATAAGCGACACCATAATTGTCAATTGTCAATTGTCAACTGTCAATTGATAATCATTTGTGCTTTTCT
>JBJERD010000089.1:0-3853 GCA_051882095.1 Oscillospiraceae bacterium | reverse complement strand
TTGACTCGTCCTGTGAATCAGCGTTCGGATATCCCGTATGTAGCTGAACTGGAAGGAGAAGTAAACAGAGTGCTGCTATCTGTATCTGTGATCGTTAAATTCCCATTCGCCGTGAATTTGCCAAAAAGACCTCCTGCTGTAGTTCCGAACAGATTAATATTATTCAGCGTATACTTATCAAGATCAACAGTAACGTCTGAATTATAAGTCGGATTATATTCTCCTGCGATACCGCCGCTGTATCCATTACCACTTTCAAGCGTGCAGTTCGTCAATGTATATTTACGTCCAATCAAAATATCGTTTCCTGAGTTGTCGCACTCATAGTATCCGAACACTCCGCCTGTTGCATCTGCATTACTGCCATTTTTAATAGTACAATTATTAAGGGTGATATTACCCGATGTACTTTCATAATTAATTATAGTATTCTTGCAGTACCCTGCTATACCTCCGGCATACTGATTACCCTCTACCGTTCCTGAAAATGTATATCCTTCGGGCAGAGTAATACTGCTGTCCTCTGCATGACCACAAATGAAGCCGACATGATCCTTTGCAGTATTAAAATCGACTTTGAGTTCACTGCTGTCTGGAAGAAGTTCAAAGGTTGAATCACTTATCTCGCCTATCAGACCACCACAGTATGCTTGTTCGGTGCCAATAAATGTTACATTAGTATCATTTGTGTTTGTATATTTAGCTTTAAGAAAGCTTTTTTCCTTTATTGCACCGCAGAGTACTCCATAATTAGCACTGCTCTGCTTGTTGTCTATAATAGAACCGGAAATTATGTTATTATCAGCATCTGTTCCGGGTGTATGATCACTTTTATCTACAAATGTAAGATTGATTTTTGCACCATTATTCATTTCACAGATAACACCTGAATAGCTCTTTTTACTTGCAGCATCCAGTGTTACTTTCCATTCATATGGCGTTTCACTATTGCTTCCAACCACGTATTTAGCTACAAGCGGAGAAACCGTATCTCCTGAATCTGATATACGATTAATGCTTAAAGCGATATTTTTTTGGTCTTCGCTTCTTATTATTTTGACGGAATCCATCACATACTCGAATATCGGAGCATTTGTATCTATCGCATATTCATCTGCAGCGGTCGTAAGTATTATCGTTCCGTTAAACGGTGCATTCGAATTTCCTATTGGATTATAGTTAGCATCAAACACGAATTTACCTGCATTTGGATTTAGTGTTATTGTATCATTTGTATGCTCAGCCGCCCAGCCTTCATCCTTAAAGCACTGTGAATAATCCGATAAATCCGATCCTCCGGAAGTAAATACATGGCTGTGTTCAGTAAAACTTGATGTCAGTTCACTTAGCTCCGCAGCCTTAACATTCATCGTAAATCCTAAGTTTTTGATAAGCTTATCAATCTCATCGGATATCAGATTCAAAGGCGTACCGGTGAGAAGTAGAGTCAGAACGAGTACAAAGCTGACAGCCCTCTTAAATGTTTTATTTTTATGTATAAAAAATCTCTTCATATCATCACCTGCTGTTATTACCTGATATCATAGGTTAAGGCTCCTGATTTTCCTCAACAACCGTTGCAATATAGTTATTGCATCTGATATATATGCTTGCAAAATTATTTCCTACATATGATACGTTTGTATCTCTCTTATAAAACTGAACCACATATCTGTTATCGACCATTGAATTAACAGTTAAAGTTCTTTTTTTCCAGCCTGTTTGGTCTCCTTCAAACTCATCTGTTAAAAATTTTTTTCCATTACTACCATAGAGAGTCACAAAAGCTGGATTCATAGCGAACTTGGTATCATCCCAGCAAATATCTATCGTTCCAGAACCAGAACCTTCAATTATAAGATTATAACCGTCATAGTCTTTAATGTTTTCTTCCTGAAGGATGCCGTGCCATCCTGTTTCTACAGAACGTCCCTGTGATATACTGATTATGCTTGAAAGCGTATTTATGCCACTATTCAGCTGAATACTTTCAGCCGTTGGAGTTGCTGTCACTTTGATATATAAAACAGGCATATCTTTTACAACCTCAGCTGCATCAAAGCAGATATCAAAAGTATCCTTTGACGAAACTCCTCCGGCAAGACTTTCGCTTTCATATGTATAGGAAAAAGGATCGACGCTGTTGATACTGTGTTGTGTGTCCGTATCAACAGGCATATTATTATCCATTGTTTTCTGAACATAAAATGTCTCAGGAGTATCAGCATTCATCTGAACCTCTGAAACAGGTACATAAGTGCTGGTATTCGAATCATAACTTACAAGCTCCGCAGTAAAGCTGTAATCAATTTTTCCTCTTGCAGGGTTTGTTGGATCAAGCTGATCATAGTTACATACTGTGATTGTACAAATGAAATTGCCTTCATTGATTGTTCGGAGATTCTTTATTACTGGATTACTTGCCGAATAAATATCCATATAGTTAGAAGAAAAAACAGTTGAACTTGAAGCCTGCGTGGATATGACCCTTTTGACGTCCGCCGTTCCGTTATATGCTGCGTAAGCTACATATAAAGCTGAAAGAACAAGCAGCGAAGCGACCAGCCAGATCGTAACAGAATATTTTTTTATTTTTATGAAAATATTCTTTATACGTCCATTCATAATTATCTCCTCATTCTTTTCTGCCATTTTCGGCATTATATTATACGTTTCATCACGTATTATCTGTAATTGTGTTCTGCTTTGCAGAGATATAGATTATATCCGTTTCCTTATTGTTATATGCATAATTCCAGTAATCGGATTCTTGTTCAGTCAGATTGTTGGCTCCTTTGATCCAGCTAAGCTTTATCGCAAAATAATCCCTGTTGCTGCTACCGTCTTCATTTTCATTCAGCTGTGGTATTTGTCTTGCAACGCTGTAAATTGGTTTAACATACTGGTTTACGTCATCATTTTCCATATCATAATTTTGACGATTATAAGCAGCAAGGCCATCTTCGTTTCCAAGTATTCTGCCTGTTGTTTTAGAATCAGGATTGATATCTGTGAGTATCACTTTACCGGATGTTGTTTTTGCAGCCGTAGTCATTATTTCATATTTTAACGTCGATTCTTCCACGTTTACATCTCTGGTATGATCTATGTATTCTATTGTACCGTTTTTATCCTCCTTCACTCTGTATAGCTCATAAGTGAAAGGAATGTTTGTCGTGTGTGAAAGCTGAATATCATACGCAGAATATTTTCCCGGTTCAACCGAGAATACTATGTACTTTTCAGTACTTTTTGAAACATCAATATTTTCAAGCGATATATATATAGCAGGATCATCACCGCCTGATGCAATGTTTATAGAAGGCGGTTCTTTGATTTTGCTGAATGTCTCTATCCTGTCCTGATAAGCAAACCATGCAAATACGGGGATAGCCATGGTACACAGTATCGCTATAAATAGTTGTAAATTTACAGCGAATGACAGCTTTTTAACTTTTTCTATTAACTTTTTCAAAGCTATCACCCCCTCAGTTTTTTTCTTAGTTTACTGCTCTACGTTCATCGATAGCATCACATAGGATATATTATTTCCTATCTCAAGGTCTGCATTATCGTATCTCATGTTGTAGTGATTATAAATCGTATTATCATAAGATGTGGACAAAGCCGTTAGATCTGATATGACCTGCTGCTCATTGTCATTACAATCCTTAAAGAATCCTTTTCTGTTTCTCGCAATATAAGCTATAACAGTCTTGCGTTCTTCAGAAGCATATATTAATTTTGAATTATTGTTACTTGTTATGTCTTCCAAATGCATCGGCCACACCCAGTAGATTGTAGTATATGCCGTGTCATTTTTGGTATATGTCTGATTTTCAAGAACACGTCT
>JBJERD010000088.1:0-3909 GCA_051882095.1 Oscillospiraceae bacterium | reverse complement strand
TTTTTATTCCGCTGCGAAATAACAACTTAGCCGAAAACGCAGGTGCTAGCCCGCACGGGGCAAAATCCGACATCATTTTGTGGTGTCGGATTTTTTAATTCCGCTGCGAAAAAATAACTTAACCGAAAACGCAGGTGCCAGCCCCCACAGGTCAAAATCCGACATCACTTACCGGCATCGGATCTTTTATCCCATTGACACAAAAACCTCGCAAACACACCGTTTGCGAGGTTTTTATTACCAACATAGAAAAATCATTTTGTGCTGAAAGAGACTTTTCCGCTGTTTGCAATCTCATTGAAATCTTCATCCAGAATTCTAAAGCTTGTTTCAATAGTGTCAATACTTGTAATTCCGTTCTCGTCAAGGTCGGATTGCAACAAAGTAATATCATCAAATGACTTTTTACCTGCGTATACATCTGCGGACAATAAGGCTGAAACCATGTAACCATTTACAGATACATCATCGCATTGAACAATGATGTTCTTTTTGGAATTATTCTCTATATAAAGTAAAACAGCTTGTCCCCAGAATGAGTCTTCGTCAACATATTGTCCAACGATCTTTACCCCGTCTTTGTCAAATAAAGTAACTCCCTTAATGTCGTTTTCTTTGTCCATTTTGTCATAATCGGAAGTTTTTATCGTAATACATTCCGAGCTTTTCAAAGTCTCAAATGTTTCGGGATCGAAAGTATGTAAATAAAGCTCAATTTCACCGATATGTTCAATTCCGGCTGCTTCAAGCTCCGATGAAAACAGCGTAATATCGTCATTTGATTTGTTGCCTGCCGTAACGGTAATAGACGTAAGATCATTTATCATGTATCCATTTACGATAACAGCGTCTGCACCGATGCCGATGTCCTTTTCGGAGTTGTTTTCAACCAGAACTTTTATCTGTGAACCCCATAAGCTGTCTTCGTCAATACCGGTAGCTGTAATTTTAACACCGTCCACTTCCCATAACGTCTGTTCATCAATGGTAAATGCATTGCCGGAAGATCCGTCAACAGAAACGATATCATTTTTTGATGAATCATCTTTTTTACTGTCCTTGCCTCCCGAAGCTCCGATCACACCTACTACAGCAATAACTGCAATGATGCCTATAATTAATCCCTTTTTGCTTTTCTTCTCACCTTTTGCCATGATATTATTTCCTCCATATAAAATTATTAGAACTAAGAACTCCGTATCCCCAAACCGTTTTGCCGATTCTGGACGAAGATTACCATAATCTGACCTTTAATAACATTATATATCAAGAAAAAGCAAAAGTCAACAAAAAAACAAGAATGTTTTATAATTGTCGATATTTATCGACAGCAAACCCAAAAACCGCCCGTTTTGACCGCATCACCACAACAAAACTGCCAAAAAATCACCCGTACACCTTATTCTGCCTAGCCACTAACTATGCTGTCAAACAAGCAAACAAAACCTCTCAAACAGCACAGAACAGCTATCCTCACTCTCTACACCAGTCCAATTTTCTGTACACCAAAAATAGCCGCCTATACCAGTCCAATTTTTTGTGCTCAAAATCAATTGTCAAATAAATTGTGCATTGTGCATTATGCATTGTGCATTGTCAAAGCGTTCCCATATAGTAAACCGCCTTGCCCAGACACCTCACCCTGTCCAGCTCCTCGTTCATGTATACCAAAGGCGGATATTTGGGGTTTTCAGCCATCAGAACAAGCTTGTTGTTGTCACGGTCGTAGTACCAGCGCTTGAGGGTCGCCTCGTCGCCGATGATAACAGCGGCAATGTCGCCGTTTTCCACAATGTCGCAGCGCTTGATGAAAACAATGTCGCCGTCGTTTATCTGAGCATTTGTCATGCTGTCGCCCTTGGCTCGCAGACAAAAATCAGCGTCTACGTCCATGCACGCCACAATGTAGCTCTGCTTGTCCTCGTCCGCCCAGATAGGCTCTCCGCAGGCTATCTCGCCAAGCACCGGGAACCTTTTCAGCCGCACAGGAGAAATGTTGTCAAACCTAGCGCAAAGCCCCTCAACGTCAGGCGGAGCAGAGCAGTCGTCAAGCTCCAGCCAAGCAGGAGAGACTCCCAGCCTTGCCGCAATAGCCGCCATTATAGGACGCTTTATCTTGCCAATTTTTCCGCTTTCATACCTCTGTATGGTGGATTTGTTCAGCGAAACCGCCTCGCCCAGCTCCGCCTGAGTCAACCCAAGCTCCTCTCTACGCTGCTTTATTCTTCTTCCGATCTCTGCCTCTTTATTCATTTCGGAAAACTCCTTTTCTGATGTCAGCCAGTGCTGCCTTGTGAGCTTATTATATCATATTCGGTTGCGTAATGCAATAGATTTTCAAAAAAAGTTGCAAAACGCTGTTGACAAATCCGATTTTCCATGTTATTATTTAATTAGAAAGTTGCATAACGCAATCGAGATCCACCAAGACCGCCTGTGCGGAACAGCCCTGCAAATGCCGTTTGTTCGGCAAAAAACTGCGTTTGCGGAGAACAGGCGGTGTTTTCGTCACAATTGGTTGCATAAAGCAACAGCAAATACAGAAAAAAGGAGGAGAATAATGCAAAGCGAAATATTAGTCGCTGTCTGTTCGCTTGTCGGCACGGCAATGGGTACATACAGCGGAATACGGCTCATGTCCTACCGCATAGAGCAGCTGGAAAAAAAGGTAGAAAAGCATAACGGAGTAATTGAACGAATGGCGGTCGCCGAGAATAAGATCAGAGTTTCCGAGCACCGCATCGACGATCTTGAAAGGAGAACAGAAAAAAATGAAAAATGCACTTGTTAAGCTTGTAAAAGTAAAATCAATAATCACGCTGGTAATGCTGCCCGTGTTCGCATATCTGTCGGTAACAGGCGGAATCTCGGCGGAGGAGTTTACCACAATATTCGCAACGGTAATAGCGTTCTACTTCGGAACGCAGGCTAAAAAGGAGGAGTGAAAATGGCGCAGTATAAAGGCATAGACCTGTCCGAGCATAACGGAACGGTGGATATGAAAAAGGTGAAAGCCGACGGTATTTCTTTCGTAATGCTCCGTTCTGGCTACGGCGACCTGCTTTCATATCCCAATCAGAAGGACAAAATGTTTGAGCAAAACTACAAACACGCCAAAGCGGCAGGACTTAAAGTCGGTATCTATCACTATATGTACGCCCTCACCCCCCAAGCCGCAAAGCGTGAAGCGCAGGGCTTTCTGAAGTCGATAGAGGGCAAGACCCCCGACTTTCCCGTGGCTCTGGATATCGAAGAAAAGTCGCAGTATGACCTGGGCAGGGAAAAGTGCAGTCAGCTTGTCAAAGCCTTTATCGGCGAGGTGGAAAAAGCAGGATATTATTGTATGCTCTATTCCTACGAATCCTTCCTGCAAAACAGAATGTCGGCAGAGGTGCTGAAAAGCTACGACGTGTGGTGCGCAAACATCACAAAAACGCCGAATATCCGCTGCGGTATCCACCAGTACAGCTTCACGGGAAAAGTCTCAGGCTGCAAAGGTAACACCGACCTTGATGTGACTTCAAAGAACTATCCGCAGATAATAAAAAACGCAGGACTAAACGGCTTCAAAAAACCGTCCGCCTCTGCGGAAAATAAAACGCCTCCCGTCAAACCTCAGGAAAAGTCCCTTGCAAAGGGCGACCGCATAAAACTTTCGGGCGTGACCCTCTACAGCTCTTCCACCGCCAAAAGCGGCATAACAAAAAGCGGAGTATACTACATCTACGACGGCAAAACGGTAAACGGCAGAATGAGAATAACAAACCGCAAAGAAAACTGCGGCAAAACCCCCATAGGCAGCTATGTTACCGGCTGGGTAAACAGATCTCAGATAGTCAGCGCATAAAAAACGGACACTCAGAAAATGTCCGTTTGATATGATGCAGCCTTGGCATATAAAAGGTAAGC
>JBJERD010000087.1:0-3948 GCA_051882095.1 Oscillospiraceae bacterium | reverse complement strand
CACATTTCAGAGATACCGACTTGTGCTCATTGCAGGATACAACGGTATAGGGTATATCGTCATATTCTGTTTTATCATCGAACATACCCAGCCTTATCCTTGTTTTCATAAGGTGTATGCAGGCGTTTCGGATATGCTCCTCGGTAATAAGTCCCTGGTTAAGTGCGGAAAGGAGATACGCATAAGTGCAGCCGCAGTTAACATCGCAGCCCGCCTTTATTGCAAGAGCCGCAGACTCAACGGGATTCGACGTCAGACCGTGATGCTCATGGAAATCCCGTATTGCCCAGCAATCGGACACAAAGTATCCGTCAAAGCCCCACTCGTTCAGCTTGGACATAAGGAAGTTGCTTGCGCAGGCTGCTTCGCCGTTTACACAGTTGTATGCCCCCATTACGCCCTCAACGTGAGCATCTTTGACAAGCGCTTCAAATGCAGGAAGATAGGTTTCTTCAATATCCTTTTTGGAAACTTCGGCATTAAATTCGTGACGCACTGCTTCGGGACCGCTGTGAACGGCAAAATGCTTAGCGCAGGCGGCAGCCTTCATTGTTTTTCCTTCACCCTGCAAGCCTTTTACAAAGGCTTTACCGTTTTCGGCGGTCAGATACGGATCTTCGCCGTAGGTCTCATGTCCTCTGCCCCAGCGAGGATCACGGAAGATATTGATATTGGGCGCCCAGAAGGTCAGCCCCTTGTATATATCTCTGTCACCGTATTTTGTATATGCATTATACTTTGCACGGGCTTCCTCGGCGGTTATTTCTGCGACCTTCCGAATCAGTTCTGTATCAAACATAGCCGCCAGACCGATAGCCTGCGGAAACATTGTAGCTATGCCCGAGCGAGCAAGGCCGTGAAGTCCCTCGTTCCACCAGTTGTATGCGGGGATGCCCAGCCTTTTCACGGCAGGAGCGTCGTATCTGAGCTGAGAAGCCTGCTCCTCCACCGTCATTGCATCGGTCAGAGCAATTGCTCTTTCTTCTGCGCTTAAAGAGCTGTCAAGATATTTTTCCATAGTGATCTTCCTTTCAGATTTATTTTATTGCATTGAGAATTTTGTTGATCCAGCCGCCCAGATTAATCCCACGCATATATCCTTCAAACTTTTTCATCAGGATTCCTCATTTATTAAGGTTTTTTCAGAATTATCATATTCCACGAATGGGGCGCAAGGGTAAGCTTTTCTCCGATCTCCTTGACAACGGGAATTACATTTTCAGGCTCATCGGCAGTATTCACCGCTTTAAGGTCGCTGCCCTCAAGTGCGATATGCTGACAAGGACGATAATCGCCGGCACCCAGCAGATTGATATCCAATTCACATTCGCTGTCAAGAGAACGGTTTACAATAAATACTGCAAGCTCGGTTTCGTCCTCCGAAATAACGGCTGCGGAGTCGATATAGGGGATATTTTTCATATTTCCCGCATCATAGCTGCCGCACTCACAGAATGTTCTCACCGCCGTACCTCTTCCGTGGCGGGAGGTGTACATAAATGGATAGTAAATAGTCTGTGCCCATATTCTGCCGCCTGTTTCTGTCATAATAGGAGCAATGACATTTACAAGCTGCGCAAGGCAGGCGATCTTTACTCTGTCGCTGTTGTTGAGAAGGGTTATCATAAGGCTTCCAAGCACAACTGCATCCTCAAGGTTATATACATCTTCAAGGAGCGGAGGAGCCACCTGCCATTTTGGTATCTGCTTGTCCTGCTCGTTGCTGTGGAACCAGATATTCCATTCGTCAAAGGAGAGATTTATGGTCTTGTCCGATTTTTTCTCAAGCTTAACTTCATCGCATATTGCAGCGACCTGCTTGATGAATTTATCCATTTCCACCGATGATGCAAGATAAGCGGCGGTGTCATTATTCGGGTTTCCGTAATAATTGTGCAGTGAAATATAGTCGATATGCTCGTAACATTCACGAAGAACGGTTCTTTCCCATTCCATAAAGGTAGGCATATTTATATTTGCGCTTCCGCAGGCAACAAGCTCGATGGAGGGGTCTGTCCATTTCATCAGCTTTGCAGTTTCACAGGCAATTCTTGCGTATTCATAGGGTGTTTTGCTGCATATCTGCCATGGACCGTCCATTTCATTTCCCAGACACCACAGCTTTATTCCGAATGGCTTTTCAAAGCCGTTCTTCCGGCGCATATTCGCATAATATGTATCCGTTTCGCTGTTGCAGTATTCAACAAGATTTCGTGCTTCATCGGGACCTCTCGTTCCGAGATTTACAGCCATCATTACTTCGCTGCCCGCACGCTTTGCCCATTCCTGAAATTCGTCTATGCCGACCTCATTAGTTTCAACAGACTGCCACGCAAGCTCCATTTTTCTCGGACGCTTCGACTTGTCTCCCGTACCGTCCTCCCAGTTGTAGCCTGAAACAAAATTTCCTCCGGGATAACGTACCACAGGAACATTAAGCGTCTTTACCATATCCATAACGTCTGTGCGAAAGCCCATTTCGTCAGCCGTTTCATGAGTAGGCTCATAAATACCGCCGTAAACCGCCCTTCCCAGATGCTCTACAAATGAACCGTAAATACGGTTGTCTATCCTGCTGATAATGCTGTTTTTTGAGATAGTGATCTCTGCTTTCATTTTACATCATATCCTTTCTGAAAAAACATTTTGCCTTTGGTTTCCTATTCTAAATTATATCCGATGGACTTTATTTTTTCAATATAATATTCTGCAAAAATACTGACTTATACTGCTTTTATGACGTTTGGCTTGTAATATATATCAGTAAGATGCTTAACGTCGCAGCCGAACCGACCTTATCCGCTTGTGTTTTTACAAAAAGCGGAATATGTCAGTAATAATGCAGAATAAGTCATTGTAAATTATTTTAATTCGATTATGATTAAATTAAAGGTTTGAACCGTCGGGTTGTTTTATCGGCTTGATTTATAAGGTGAAACAGTATATAATAGATAATAAAGGAAACGCTGATTTCTGCCGTTTTTCAGAATATCCTAACATAGATCATCGGGAGGTATGGCAATTGCAGATAAACAATATTGGTTATAACCATAGGCACGATGCTGATTTTCAGATACAGCGCCCGTCAGGTTCGGGAGATTATCTTATGCTACTTCTGAAAACCCCTGCTATCTTCACGCTTAACGGTGAGGATATTATTACAGAACCCGATTCGTTTATGCTGTTTCGCGAGGGTACTCCTCAGCTGTACCGTGCATACGGCGCAGAGTTTTCAAACGACTGGTTCCATTTCAGTATCTCAGATGATGAAATGCGCTTTTTTAAAGCTCTTGACATTCCATTTGACAAGGTAATGCCTATCGGAAACTTAAACGGATTATCGCTTATCATAAAAAATATGTGTTATGAGAATTATTCGTCCAATCTGTATAAGACGGATTCGGTGGAGCTGTATATGAAGCTGTTTTTCATCAAGCTCAGCGAGAAGATCCACGCCGCAGGCAACGAAGGCTCAAGCTCCTATTTTGATAAGATGTCCATACTGCGCTCACAGATCTACAATATGCCCTATCACGACTGGAACATTGAAGGCCTTGCTCATCAGCTTACAATGAGCAAATCATATTTCCAGCATTTATACAAGGAAATTTTCGGCGTCAGCGTTATGAACGATGTTATTCAGAGCCGCATCGAACATTCAAAGTATCTGCTTTCCACAACGGATATACCCATTACACAGATAGCCCAGATGTGCGGATATAAATGTGAGCTGCATTTTATGCGGCAGTTCAAAACGAGGATGCAAATGACCCCGTCCGAGTACCGCAAGAGTATAGCGAGCGAGGAAAAATAATCAAGCCGTTGGGCGGATCTCACATGGCGGTTAAAAAGCTATTATTGAAAGGAAATGATTTTATGAGCTTCAGAAAAGACTTTGTTTGGGGAGCCGCAACTGCCGCCTATCAGATCGAAGGCGCATTTGACGAG
>JBJERD010000086.1:0-3970 GCA_051882095.1 Oscillospiraceae bacterium | reverse complement strand
ACCGAGCTTCAGAGCGCTTTCGCCTCGGCAAAGAGAGTGTTTGAAATAATAGATGAGCCTGCCGAAATCCCCGACAAGACAGGCGCTGTAAAGCTTGATACAGTTGACGGCACTCTGAAAGCGCAAAACGTCAGCTTTTCATACAGCCCCGAAGTACCGCTTATCGAGGATTTCAATCTGTCGGTCAAGTCCGGTCAGCGCATTGCGATAGTAGGTCCCACAGGCTGCGGAAAGACTACGTTTATCAATTTGCTGATGCGTTTTTACGACGTTACCGGCGGTGAGATAATTCTCAGCGGCGTTCCCATAAAAGACTGCACACGAGATTCAATGCGCTCAATGTACGGCATGGTATTGCAGGAAACATGGCTGAAAACGGGAACGGTAAAAGAAAATATAGCCTACGGCAAGCCCGACGCTTCCGATGAAGAAATTATCGCAGCAGCAAAGGCTGCTCATTGCCACGGATTTATCAAGCGTCTGCCGAGAGGCTATGATACGGTGATATCGGGCGGAGGAGGAACCCTTTCTCAGGGACAGAAGCAGCTGCTGTGCATTGCAAGAATAATGCTTTCGCTGCCTCCTATGCTTATTCTTGACGAAGCTACTTCTTCTATAGATACCCGAACCGAGATACTCATTCAGCAGACCTTCAACAAAATGATGGAGGGCAGAACAAGCTTTATCATAGCGCACCGACTTTCTACTATCAGAGAGGCAGACTGTATACTTGTAATGAATTCCGGTCATATCATTGAGCAGGGAACTCATGAGCAGCTTATGGCGGCTGATGGTTTTTACGCCGAGCTTTATAATTCGCAGTTTTCTGTGTAAATAACAAAGACCTGCCGTTTCGCAGGTCTTTGCTTTTAAATATATCTGCTCTGCGGACTGCCGTGATGCGCTGTTCGACATATTGCGGCAGCAGCTTACAGAAATCGTTAAAAAAAATTTAAAATAACTATAGACAAAACGGCAAAATTATTGTATAATTATATCATAATTAATTTTTGAGGTTTGATTTATGAGAGTAATTACCGGAACCGCAAGGGGAAAAAAGCTGAAAACTCTGGAGGGACTTGACGTCCGTCCTACTTCGGATATGGTCAAGGAAGCGATTTTTTCTATAATCCAGTTTGACGTTCCCGGCTCTTCGGTGCTTGATCTTTTCGCAGGCAGCGGTCAGCTTGGTATCGAAGCACTCAGCAGAGGAGCTTCTCACTGCGTTTTTGTGGATAAGAGCAGAGAGTCTGTGGGAATAGTCAAGGAAAATATCGACCACTGCGGATTTGCTTCGTCATCGAGGGTGCTGAATATGGACAGCCTTGAATATCTGAAGGTTGCAAAAAGCGGTCTTGATATTGCGCTGCTTGATCCTCCCTACAGAATGGGTCTTATCGAAAAAGCTCTTCCTGAGCTTGATAAGAAAATGAACGAGGGCGGAATTGTTGTCTGCGAGCATGAAAAAGAGCTTACGCTTGACGACAGCTACGGCAGGCTTGCCGTGAGAAAGCGTTACAGATACGGAAAAATTGCGCTTACCGTATATGAGATCCCTGCGGCGGAAGAGTGACTTGTAAATGAGGGGAATTAAATGAGAATTGCTGTTTGTCCCGGCAGCTTCGACCCTGTTACCTTTGGTCATCTTGATATCATTAACAGAGCGTCCAAGCTGTTTGATAAGGTTATCGTGCTGGTTTCATACAATGCGGGAAAATCCAAAGCGAGCTTTACGCTTGCCGAGCGTGTGAATATGATAAACGCTGTTACCGGTCATCTTGATAATGTGGTGGTTGACTGTCACGACGGGCTGCTGGCTGATTATCTTAAACGCACAGGCGCCTGCGCTATTGTAAAGGGTCTGAGAGCTGTTTCCGACTTTGAGTATGAGTTTCAGATGGCGCTTGCCAATAAGAAGCTTTGCGCCGAAGCTGAAACTGTGTTTTTGACTACCAGCAGCGAAAATATGTATCTTTCCTCCAGCGTGGTAAAGGAAATTGCAAGCCTTGGCGGAGACATAAGCGATTTTGTTCCGCCTGAGATACTTGATGAAATTATAAATCGTCTTTCAAAAAAATAGCGGACGTTTACTGTTTTTCATAAACGCCGCTGTGACTTTTGACAAAATGAAAGGAAGTATTTAAAATGAATGTTGATGAAATTCTTGAACTGATGGACGACCTGCTTGACAAGTCATCCTCCGTACCATTTTCAAACAAAAAACTGATCGACTGTGAGCAGATGCGTGAGTATATCGACAGCATCAGACTTAATCTGCCGGGTGAGCTTAAGAGAGCTAAGGATCTGCAGAGAGATCAGAAGAATATTATCGCAGAGGCTAACAAGAGCGCCGAGGATATCATCAGAAAGGCTGAGGAAAGAGCCAAGGTTCTCGTTTCTGAACAGGAGGTTCTCAAGCAGGCTACCGAGATCGCAAAGGAGCAGGTGAAGAGAGCTGACGAGCAGGCAGCAGATATCATCGCTCAGGCTAGGGCTAAGGATAAGGATATCAGAAACGCACTTGCAGCAAATCTGGATAAGGTTCTGTCAGACGCCGAAAAGGTTCTCACCAGAAGTCTTTCGGACGTTACATCGACCAAAGAGGCAGTTCTGAAAATAGGTGCGCCCAAGGACTGATAATATCAGACAAACATGATAACGGGAGGACAGCATTGCTACTGTCCTCCTTTTTCTTGCGTAGGCATATAAAAAAGTTGCATTTTTCATAGTAATGTGGTATACTATTCTTGCGATATTGCTTGTAAGCGGTATCGCCGCAAATTGTTTTTTAAGGAAATCAGTTATGAAATTAAGTAAGCTTGACCAGTCGGAAGCGCTGCGGTATATGGGTTACGGCGGCAGCAAGCCCGATGAACAAATACAGAAAATACTTGACGAGTGTGAAAAAAAGCTGCTGGAGGTCATTGCTCCCAGATATATTTATAAGGTAATGAACATTACGCCCCGGTCTGACGGTATCCACGTTGACGGAACGTCTCTTGTGCTTGGCGGAAAAGATATTGGGGAGCATCTTGCAGGCTGCGACAGGTGCGTGCTTATGTGCGCTACCGTTTCGCAGGGCGCAGACAGGCTTATAAGGACTTATGAAGCTACGGATATGACAAGAGCCGTTATGACCGACTGTCTTGCCAGTGCAGCAATCGAGCAGGTGTGCAATGCCGCCGAGGAGGAAATAAAGGCACAGCTTTCGGGCAACTATTTTACATGGCGATTTTCTCCCGGCTATGGAGATATGCCTATTGAAATACAGCGTGATTTTCTTGAAGTGCTCAACGCTCCCAAAAGGATAGGTCTGAACGTTACCGAAAGCATGATAATGATACCGAGAAAATCGGTTACGGCTGTTATGGGAGTGTCCGAGACCGAAATACCAAAAGGCAGACGAGGCTGCGTTACCTGCCGTATGAAGGACGTATGCGCATACAGAAAGCGAGGAGAGCATTGTGGATCTTAAAACTCTTTTGAATAATAAGGAATTTGTTTCTCTTGACGGAGCAATGGGAACTATGCTTCAGGCAAGAGGACTTAAAATGGGCGAAAATCCCGAAGCGCTCAACATTGAAAAGCCCGACTGGCTGATAGATATCCATAAGCAGTATATTGCCGCAGGAGCTGATATTATTTATGCCAACACCTTCGGTGGCAACAGATATAAGCTTGCCGAGTGCGGATATTCGGTTGAGCAGGCAGTGGGAGTGGCAATCAAAAACGCAAGAAAAGCCTGCGAGGGAACCGACGTGCTTGTGGCTCTTGATATCGGTCCGATCGGACAGCTGCTTGAACCAACGGGAACTCTTACCTTTGAGGAGGCTTATGACATCTTCAAAGAGGTGATAATTGCGGGAGCGGACTGCGACGTTATCGTTCTTGAAACTATGACCGACCTGTACGAGCTGAAAGCCGCTGTTTTAGCCGCTAAAGAAAATTCGGACAAGCCTGTTATCTGTAC
>JBJERD010000085.1:0-4029 GCA_051882095.1 Oscillospiraceae bacterium | reverse complement strand
ATCAGAACGCCCCGTCCCTGCGCCGAAAGACTTCCTATAACACGTCCGCTTATA
Source organism: Oscillospiraceae bacterium (assembly GCA_051882095.1). Taxonomy (GTDB): domain Bacteria; phylum Bacillota; class Clostridia; order Oscillospirales; family Ruminococcaceae; genus FB2012. The sequence goes on along the minus strand of JBJERD010000085.1, from coordinate 3,975 downwards.
ACCGGTCAGAGAATTGTTGATACTATCCTGCCTATCGCAAAAGGCGGAACGGCAGCTATCCCGGGCGGTTTCGGAACGGGCAAGACTATGACGCAGCATCAGCTGGCAAAATGGTGCGACGCCGACATTATCGTTTATATCGGCTGCGGCGAGCGTGGAAACGAGATGACTCAGGTGCTTGAAGAGTTCTCTGAGCTTATCGACCCAAAGACCAACCGTCCCCTTACTGACAGAACGGTGCTTATCGCCAATACGTCAAATATGCCTGTTGCAGCCCGTGAGGCTTCAATTTATACGGGTATCACTCTTGCTGAGTATTACCGTGACATGGGCTATCATATCGCTATCATGGCGGATTCGACATCACGCTGGGCTGAGGCTTTGCGTGAGATATCGGGACGACTGGAAGAAATGCCTGCCGAAGAGGGCTTCCCCGCATATCTGCCTTCGAGAATTTCAGAATTCTACGAGCGTGCTGGCTATGTACAGGCGCTTGGCGGAGAGGAAGGCTCGGTCACAATAATCGGTGCGGTATCTCCGCAGGGTTCCGACTTCTCGGAGCCTGTAACTCAGAACACAAAGCGTTTTGTACGCTGTTTCTGGGCGCTTGACAAATCCCTTGCATATGCAAGACATTATCCTGCAATCAACTGGAACACCAGCTATTCGGAGTATATCGAGGATCTTCAGGATTACTACACCAAAAACGTTGCACCCGATTTTATTGCGGTAAGACAGGAGATTTCCAATATCCTTGTTGAAGAAAACACGCTTATGGAGATAGTAAAGCTGATGGGTACGGACGTTCTTCCCGACGATCAGAAGCTGCTTATCGAAACGGCGAGAATAGTAAGAGTAGGCTTTTTGCAGCAGAACGCTTATCATAAGGACGATACCTACGTTCCGCTGGAAAAGCAGTATTACATGATGAAAGCCATACTGCAATTCTATAAGCTGGCGAAAAAGGCTCTTTCACAGGGCGTAAGCGTGGAAAAGATCATTCAGTGCGGCTGGATAGAAAAGCTTATAAAGATAAAGTATGATATTCCAAACGACAGACCTGAAATGTTCAAGGAATACGAGCAGAGCATGGAACAAGACTTTGCAAAGCTTACGGAGGTGCGGTAATTGAATTTAAAATACATTGGATTAAGCGAAATTAACGGACCTCTGGTAGTTCTTGACAAGGTCAGCGGAATAAGCTTTGATGAAATGGCTGAGATACGTCTTGACGACGGCACAAAGCGTCTTGCAAGAGTAGTAGAGGCTGCCGAGGACAAGGCTGTTTTGCAGGTTTTCGAGGGAACAAAGGGTCTTTCGCTTAAAAATACCACCACAAAATTCGAGGGCAGACCTATGGAGCTTGCCCTTTCTACCGAAATGCTGGGAAGAATATTCAGCGGTGCGGGAAAGCCTATCGACGGACTGGGCGATATCTATCCCGAAAAGTATGCCGATATAAACGGCAAACCGCTCAACCCAGTTTCGAGAAGCTATCCGAGAAACTATATCAATACAGGAATTTCTTCCATAGACGCTCTTATGACCCTTATCAGAGGTCAGAAGCTGCCTATTTTCTCGGGTTCGGGTCTTTCCCACAACAAGCTGGCGGTGCAGATAGTACGTCAGGCTAAGATAGCCGACGAAAACGGTCAGGACTTTGCTATCGTGTTCGGAGCTATGGGCGTTAAGAACGACGTTGCTGACTATTTCAAGCGCTGCTTTGAGGAAACAGGCTCTTTGCAGAGAGTTGCAATGTTCCTCAATATGTCAAATGACCCTATCATCGAAAGAATACTTACTCCCAGATGTGCGCTGACCTGCGCCGAGTATCTGGCGTTTGAGCACAATATGCACATTCTTGTTATCCTTACCGATATGACCTCCTATGCGGAGGCTCTGCGTGAGTTTTCGTCCTCAAAGGGTGAAATTCCGGGAAGAAAAGGATATCCGGGATATCTCTATTCCGACCTTGCTTCGCTTTATGAAAGAGCCGGAGTTGTGAAGGGTTCAAGCGGTTCGGTAACTCAGATACCTATTCTGACAATGCCCAACGACGACATTACTCATCCGGTGCCCGACCTTACGGGATATATCACCGAGGGACAGATAGTTCTTGACCGAAACCTTGACCAGACGGGAGTTTATCCTGCCGTATCGGTTCTGCCAAGTCTGTCAAGACTTATGAAGGACGGCATCGGCGAGGGCTATACAAGAGAGGACCATTCAATGGTGGCAAACCAGCTTTTCGCCGCCTATGCAAAGGTTGCCGATGCAAGAGCGCTTGCTTCGGTAATCGGTGAGGAAGAGCTTTCCGAAACGGATAAGGCTTATATCAAGTTCGGAGTGCTTTTTGAAGAGCATTTTATAGATCAGGGATTTGACGTCAACCGCTCGATCGAAGAGACCCTCGACCTTGGCTGGTCACTGCTTTCCACTCTTCCCAAGTCGGAGCTTGATCGTGTTGACGAGGAGCATCTCGAAAAATACTACAGCGCAGAAAAGGCAAATGCGATGTTCGGTGAAAATGCCTGACAGATGACAGTATGCACTTTACAGCGTTCTTTTTCTGAGGGAGTGATTAATTTTGGCTGAACAGCAGGTGTTCCCCACAAAGGGAAATCTGATACTTTCAAAGAAAGCTTTGCAGCTTGCGGCGCTCGGCTATGAGCTGCTTGACAGAAAGCGCAATATTCTTATAAGAGAGCTTATGGGTCTGGTAGACAAGGCAGGGGAGCTGAGGTCTTCTATTGAGGAGACCTACATCGAGGCTTATGCTGCTCTGCAGGTGGCGAATATCGCTCTGGGACTTGTAACGCCTTACGCCGAGTGCGTGCCTGTGGAAAACGGGCTGGAGATATCTTCAAGGAGCGTTATGGGAGTGGAGCTTCCGCAAGTGACTCTTGAAGAAAAGCCGCTGAAGGTCACTTACGGCTTTTCGCAGACCACCTCACAGCTTGACAAGGCGTTTATCGCTTTCGATAAAGTAAAGAAGACCACCGTTTTGCTTGCCGAGGTGGAAAACAGCATATACCGACTTTCGGCGGCAATAAGAAAAACTCAGCGCCGTGCCAACGCATTGCAGAATATCATCATTCCCAGGAATCAGGCGATAGTGAAATATATTTCAGATTCGCTGGAGGAAAAGGAACGAGAGGAGTTTTCACGTTTGAAAGTCATAAAGGCTTCAAAGCTGAAAAAGGCAAGAGAGGCTGCTAAAAAGGAGAAACTTCAATGAGTATGCTGAAAAAACTATTCAGAAATTATATGCTGCTTTCTGCGATATGCATTATTCTGGGAATAGCGCTTATAGTTGACCCCGGCTTTTTCACTCACGCCATAAGCTATACCATAGGCGGTCTTTCTATCGGAGTAGGCGTTGTGAATATCCTCAGATTTGTTACAAAGGGCGAGGAGAGAGAGCAGTTCACTTCAAATCTTTTCAGAGGGATAGTTCTTTGCGTTATCGGAATATTCCTTATTGCAAAGCCCGACTTTATATTTAATGTGATATCATTCGCATTCGGCTTCTATATGCTTTTCAGCGGTATCGTAAGCATAACCGATTCTGTTGACATAAAAAACGGCGGCGGAAACTGGGTGCCTTCGTTGGTTCTTTCTCTGCTGACCTCCGTACTTGGAATGGTCATACTGCTCAATCCGCTTGCGCCGGTAAATCTGGCAGTACGGCTGCTTGGCATAGCCTTGCTGGTATCGGGAGTTACAAACCTTATGAGCAGCTTTTCGGGCAATTATCAGCTTAAAACCATTGAGAAGCAGGTGAAAAAGTCCGCAAAAAGCAGATCGGATAAGGACGATTATATCGACATCTGATGTTTTGGGCACGATATAGCAAAAATGAACTAAAAAAATCATCAAGTTATTTTTGATATTGTCATTTGTGCCGAAAGTAAAAAAAATTCGGTAAAGCTATTGACAAATCGAATGAAAAAGTATATACTATGTATTGTAAAC
>JBJERD010000084.1:0-4030 GCA_051882095.1 Oscillospiraceae bacterium | reverse complement strand
GGACTGTTTTGAAAGAGGGGAAGCCCTGCGATAGAGGGCTTCCCCTTATTCTAAGAATGAATAGTTTTTTCGACAGACTGGGGTGGTCTTTGACCACCTTTTTTTAATTGTTTCTCATTATAGCCGCCGAAACCGAATGGATAATTCCAACAGATATTCCGCAAAGAATATAGAAAACAGACGCATCAAGCTTGAAAAACATACAAATTGCGCTGAAAATAAGCACAACACCAAACATTGAGCCTATTTGCAGGATAAACTTTCGCTTTGTTTTAAAATTCAGCCTTTCGACAAGCTTTGAGGTCTTAATGCCACTTTTGTCACAGTATCTGTAAATGAGCTGTATCAAAAGCATTGGTATTCCCATATAAGCCAAGGCTGTGAAAGCTTCTGACAATCAAATCACTCCAATAAAAAAAGGACTGTCAAAAGGCAGTCCTTTTGTGATCTAAAAATTAAAGTACTCTTACCTTAACAACGCCGTCAACAGCCTTGATAGCTTCAACATCTACCTCGCCTGTTACGTCAAGCATTGTATAAGCCCAGTCCTTCTTGGACTTGTTTACAAGGTTTTCAATGTTTGCACCCTTGCCGCTTACTGCTCCTGTTATCTGAGTGATAAGAGCGGGAACGTTCTTGTGAAGTACGCAAACCAGAGCGTCGCCTGTCTTAGCAAGCTCTGCGTTGGGGAAGTTCACCGAGTTCTTGATAGTTCCTTTTTCAATGTAATCAATAAGCTCGTGTGCAGCCATAACAGCGCAGTTGTCCTCAGATTCAGCAGAGGAAGCACCAAGGTGTGGGATAGCAATAATGTTTTCAACACCAAGAACCTCGTCGCAAGGGAAGTCAACAACATATCTTGCAACCTTGCCGCTGTTAACTGCCTTAACGATAGCCTCGCTGTTTACAAGCTCACCTCTTGCGAAGTTAAGAAGTCTTACGCCGTCCTTGCACTGTGCGATAGTTTCTTCATTGATAGTATCCTTTGTATCGCTGTTATAAGGCAGGTGAAGTGAAATATAATCTGAATTAGCATAAATATCAGCAACATTGTTTGTTACCTTTACCTGCGGTTTAAGAGAAAGTGCAGCGTTTACAGAAAGGAACGGGTCATATCCGATAACATTCATGCCCAGTGAAATTGCAATATTGGCAAGCTTTCCGCCTATAGCGCCAAGACCGATAAGACCAAGGGTTTTGCCTGTGATCTCAATACCGGCAAAGTTGCTCTTGCCTTTTTCAACCATCTTTCCAACCTCATCGCCGTTGCCTTTGAGAGTCTGTGCCCAGTTGCAAGCCTCTGTGATCTTTCTTGAAGCAAGGAGAAGTCCGCAGACTGCAAGCTCCTTAACAGCATTAGCGTTAGCTCCGGGGGTATTGAAAACTACGATACCCTCTTCAGCGCATCTGTCGACAGGGATATTGTTTACTCCTGCGCCTGCTCTTGCAATAGCAAGAAGGTCGCTGCCGAATTCCATATCGTGCATCTTAGCGGAACGAACCATTATAGCGGTGGGATTTTCAGCATTGTCGCTTATTGAATAAGCAGCCTTGTCGAAAATATCTGTACCGCAGGCGGCAATTTTATTCAAAGTCAATACGTTGTACATTAGAATAACCTCTTTCATCAAATTAAGTTATGATCCTGACAAACAGGCAAAGCACAAGTATTACAGCAAAAATCACCAGAATAGCTTTGCCTTTTGTCTTATTCTTTTCATTAAGCTTATCACGCCAATCGTCGGGATTATTCTTTATCAGATCAGCGGTGCTTATCATATGAAGCAGCCTGTGAAGCATTGAAAATTCTCCTCAGATCAAGCGTTTTCAGCCTCAAACTTCTTCATAAACTCAACAAGCTTTTCAACACCCTCGATAGGCATAGCGTTGTAGATAGAAGCTCTCATACCGCCAACAGTTCTGTGACCCTTGAGGTTCTCAAAGCCGGCAGCCTTAGCCTCGGCAACAAACTTCTTGTCAAGCTCCTCGTTGCCTGTTACGAAAGGAACGTTCATAAGCGAACGGTCTTCGGGTCTTACAGTAGCCTTGAACAGCTTGCTCTCGTCAAGGAAGTCATAAAGTATCTTAGCCTTCTTCTCGTTGTGAGCCTTCATAGCTTCAAGACCGCCCATTTTCTTTATCCACTTGAACACCTTGCCGCAGATGTAGATTCCGTAGCATGGAGGAGTGTTGTAAAGAGAATCAGCGTCAGCCTGAGTTTTCCACTTCAGCATTGTAGGAGTGCCGGGGAGAACGTCGTCTGTGATAAGGTCTTCTCTGATGATAGCGATAACAACGCCGGCAGGACCAACGTTTTTCTGAACGCCGCCGTAGATAACGCCGTACTTTGTAACGTCAACAGGCTCCGAAAGGAAGCATGAAGAAACGTCTGCAACAAGAGTCTTGCCCTTTGTGTTTGGAAGAGTCTTGTACTTTGTGCCGTAGATAGTGTTGTTTTCGCAGATGTAAACATAGTCTGCGTCCTCAGGGATATCAAGATCCGAGCAATCGGGGATATAAGAGAAGGTCTTGTCTGCGGAAGAAGCAACTGCAACAGCCTCGCCGTAGATCTGAGCCTCCTGATAAGCCTTCTTAGCCCACTGACCTGTGATTATGTAAGCAGCCTTTTTGTTCTTCATAAGGTTCATAGGAACAGCTGCAAACTGCTGTGAAGCTCCGCCCTGAAGGAAAAGCACCTTATAGTTATCGGGAATGTTCATAAGCTCACGGATATCCTTTTCAGCTTCCTTGATGATATTATCAAAAGCCTTGGAACGGTGGCTCATTTCCATAACGGACATACCTGTTCCCTGATAATCAAGCATTTCGTCGGCAGCCTCTTTAAGAACCTCTTCGGGAAGAACAGCCGGACCTGCGCTGAAATTATATACTCTGCTCATAATAAAAAACCTCCAAAAAATTTTAGATAAATTAACATTATAATTATATTACTTTTTGCCTTCAAAGTCAAGCAAAACAGACAATTTCTTTATTTCGGCGGTATATTTATATATCATGAACAATTTTCACACCGCAGGTTTGTATATTATTTTTTCTTTCATTTTTATATCTTCATCAACAGTATATTCAAAAGGGCATGACCGTGAGACTGTTTTGGGTATTACAGTCGGTGGGCGACGCCAATCCATACAAAAAACGGAGCTGTTGCATAGGCAGAAAATTTACAAAGGTAGCGGTGCGATGTGGGCATCGCACCCTACATTTGATTAATACCGTAGGGGTCGATGCCTACATCGACCCGTTTCTCTGTAAATTTCGCACTGTGCAAAAGTCCCTGATTTTTACCGATTTTCCGTCAGAGCGGTTTTTTCGGGGGAAAGCTTTTCTATAGCGCCAAGCTTTCGGTTTATTGCTCTAGTTCTTACGCCTACAAGCTTATCAAGCTCGTCGTCAAGCTGGCGTATCCTCGTTCTTGCCGAGCCAAGCACCTCTTCAAACTTGCCGAATTCGGTTTTCACCTCGCCAAGCACCTGCCATACCTCGCTGCTGCGCTTTTGTATCTGCAAGGTCTTGAAGCCCATTTGCAGCGAGTTTAGCAGCGCCGCCATTGTGGAAGGTCCTGCAATGTTGACATTATAGCTGCGCTGGAGAGTTTCCAGAAGTCCGTGATTTACCGCTTCAGCATAAAGTCCCTCGAATGGCAGGAACATCACTGCAAAGTTGGTTGTGTACGGCGGACAGATATACTTGTCGTGTATGTCCTTTGCGCACTTTTTAATGACCGTTTCAAGGTCTTTATAAGCCGCCTTTATCTCGTCGGCGTTGCCCGACTGATAAGCCTCCTGCAAAGCGGCGTAGGTGTCGCCGGGGAATTTGCTGTCGATTGGCAGATAGACGAATTTTCCGTCGTCGGCAGCGGGGAGCTTTACCGCAAACTCAACACGCTCCTTGCTTGACGGAACGGTGGGGACTTCCGTATCGTACTGTTCGGGAGAAAGTATCTCGCCGAGAATTTCCCCAAGCTGGATTTCTCCAAGTATTCCTCTTGTTTTGACGTTTGAAAGCACCT
>JBJERD010000083.1:0-4036 GCA_051882095.1 Oscillospiraceae bacterium | reverse complement strand
AGATTTTTGCGATTGAATATCTTATTGATAAGCGAAGATTTACCAACATTTGATCTGCCTGAAAAGGCTATTTCTATTCTATCCGACTTAGGCATCTGAGATAATTTTCCGAAAGACGTATAGAATTCAGCATTATTAAAATTCATGTATTATGCACCGCTCGGAAAGCGAGCGTATCTCCTTTTCATTTTTTGACTCCACAAGGAACTTATACCCTTGCCTTTTTTGCCTTTTTGACCGGCTTTTTGACTATCTCATATGGAACGCTGTCCTTTTCCGGCTTTGCAGCAAGAGCAACATCAAGCACGTCCTGAATGGTTTCGGCAAAAACAAATTCCAGACCAAGCTTCACAGTATCGTCTATTTCATCAAGGTCGCCCATGTTTTCTTTGGGAACTATAACCGTTTTTACTCCCGCCTTGTAGGCAGCCATGGTTTTCTCACGGAGTCCGCCTATAGGAAGAACCTTTCCTCTCAGAGTAATCTCGCCTGTCATAGCTACGTCCGAGCGCACAGGTATTCCGCTGAGCGCAGATACAAGAGCTGTAGTCATAGTCACTCCTGCCGAAGGTCCGTCCTTTGGAACTGCGCCTTCGGGAGCATGGATATGTATATCCTTTTTCTCATAGAAATCAGGCTGTATCTTATATTTATCCGCTATGCTTCTGCACAGACTGACTGCGATCTTTGCCGATTCTTTCATGACGTCGCCTAAAGAGCCCGTAAGCTCGATTTTACCTTTTCCGTCAAGCACAAGCACTTCAAGCGGCATGATAACTCCACCCACAGACGTCCATGCAAGACCGTTTACGCAGCCGATCTGATCTTCTTTTGCGATAAGCTCGGGCAGATATTTCCTGTGTCCAAGGTAGCCCTCCAAATTGCTTTTCTTGAACGCTACTTTTGAAGCTCCGTTTTCAACTATCTCTTTTGCGGCTTTTCTGCAAAGAGAACCTATAGCTCTCTCCAGCTTTCTTACGCCTGCCTCTCGGGTATAGCTGTCTATAAGATCATAAACGGCGTCGTTTGCAATTCTGACCTGCGAAGCCTTCAGACCATACTTTTCAAGCTGCTTGGGTATAAGATGCTTCTTAGCAATGTTGAACTTCTCTTCTCTTGTATAGCTTGGAAGCTCTATTACCTCCATTCTGTCAAGAAGCGGAGGCTGAATGGTGTCAAGGGTATTAGCCGTTGTGATAAATAGCACGTCGCTCAGGTCAAACGGAAGCTCCACATAATGATCTCTGAACGCTACATTCTGCTCAGAATCCAGAACTTCAAGCATTGCTGAGGAAGGGTCTCCCCTGAAATCATTGCTCATCTTGTCTATCTCATCAAGCAGAATAACAGGATTTTTAGTTCCTGCCTGTTTGATGGCATTTATGATGCGTCCGGGCATAGCTCCGACATATGTTTTTCTGTGACCTCTGATATCGCTTTCGTCCCTTACACCGCCCAGCGAAACTCTCACATATTTGCGGTCAAGCGCTCTTGCAATTGATCTTCCCACCGATGTTTTACCAACTCCGGGAGGTCCCACAAGGCAAAGTATCTGCCCCTTGATATCGGGAGTGAGCGCCCTTACAGCAAGGTTTTCAAGTATTCTTTCCTTGACCTTTTTCATGCCGTAATGGTCTTTATCAAGAATCTGCTTTGCTTTTTTAACATCGGTCGTGTCTTTTGAATAATTATCCCAAGGCAAGTCAAGACAAACGTCAAGGTACCCTCTGATAACAACAGCCTCCTGAGAGCCCGGTGACATTCTTGACAGTCTTTTGACCTCTGATGTAAGCTTTTCTTTAACTTCATCATTTGCACCGCATTGATTTATCTTATCAAGGTAAGACTGGATCTCTCCGCCGTCAGAATCATCGTCAAAGAATCCGCCTTCTCCCAGCTCATTCTGCAATGCCTTTATCTGCTCACGGATATAAAAATCCCTCTGATTTTGTTCAATTGCCGAATGAACCTGTTCATGTATCTGTGCTTCGAGAGTCAGAACATCGATCTCTTTTGAAAGGATAGTCAAAAGCAAAGCCATCTTCTCGCCCGTGCTTGCAGCCTCCAGCAGCTGCTGCTTATCATCAAAAGGAAGAACGATATTAAATGTTACAGCTTCAAACAGTTCCTTGGGATCCTGCGCTCCCATTACCTGATTGTAAAGCTCCTGGGGCATTCTGGGCAGTACTCTCGCATAATCCCCGAACATATCCTTCAGTTCACGGAAAAGCGCAGTTATTTCAGTTTCGTTCAAGGTCTCTCTCGAATAGTTTGGCGCCTTTCTGACCTCTGCTTCATAGCAGGAATCATTATCATACAGATTGATAAGTCTTGCCTTTTGAACGCCTTCCACCAGACATCTGTATATTCCGTTTGGCGTTTTTATGATCTGCTTTACCTTTGCGATAGTACCGATTTTATATACATCGTTTTTCTCGGGATGTTCAACATTCACGTCTTTCTGAGCGACGAGAAAAACAAATCCGTCACTCTGCAAGGCGTTTTTCATTGACCTGACTGAGCCTGCTCTGCCAACGTCAAAATGCATTACCATATTGGGGAACACTACCAGATCTCTGGTAGGTACGCAAGGATATATGGGATTTGCAGTGTCTTTTATATTTATTTTCTCTTTCATAGCTGCTCCTTACTTTAAGGCAACACTGCACAACTACCGCCTGACGGCTTTGTGTACGTCTTGCTTACATATTTTCCGTCATATTGCACCAAAACTCCTTGACTAACGCAAGTTAGTCTGCGTCGTTTTAGTACAATCTGACGAAAAATCTGACTGCGCAATTCGCACACAATAGTTGTGCGGTGTTGCCTTGAATATATTATATACTGTTTTATAAATAATACCACAAATCTTAAAACAATGCAAGCATTATTATACTAATTCAGTCTTTATTTATTAAATTATTTGATTCATTATTGATTTGTTATAAAGTAAAAAAGAGATACCCTATCACAAGGATATCTCTTAGATTACATTCAGAAATTAATCTGCAACATATGGAAGAAGAGCCAGATGACGAGCTCTCTTGATAGCTGTTGTAAGCTCTCTCTGATGATATGCACAAGTACCTGTTACACGTCTTGGAAGAATCTTAGCTCTTTCAGTCATGCACTTTCTAAGCTTAGCAATATCCTTATAATCGATTTTCTCTGCTCTGTCAACACAGAACATACAAACCTTCTTACGACCTCTCTTTGCAGGTCTGTTAGATCTCTCCATGATTAATCCTCCTTACTCAACATGATGAATCAACTTTAGAACGGTACTCCGTCATCGCTTAATACTTCAAAATCATCAAGATCGCCGATGTTCAGCGAATCATTAGCCGGAGCATTGTTATAGTTGTTCTGCTGAGGCTGATTATTTGAATATGAATTATTCTGCTGATAATTGTTCTGCTGATAGTTATTGTTCTGATAGCCGCTGTTGTAGCTGTTCTGATAACTACCCTGACTCTGCTGCTTAGGCTCACCTGTGAATGATGTATTATCCACATAAACCTCAGTAACATAATGTCTTGAACCGTTTTTATCGTCATATGTGCGTGTTCTCAGACTTCCCTCAATAGCAATCATTCTGCCTTTTGAAAAGTATCTGTTGATAAACTCGGCTCTTTGACCCCATGCAACGCAGGTAATAAAATCAGTCTGACGATCTTCGCCTTGCTTTGCAAAGCTTCTGTCAACTGCAACATTAAATGTAAGAACATTATTTCCATTAGGAGTCTGTCGCATCTCAAGATCCTGAGTGATTCTACCCATCAAAATAACTCTGTTAAGCATAACTTTTCCCTCTTTCCGTTCAGCTTACTTTACTGTAACCAGGAAACGAAGAACGCCGTCTGTGATCTTGAGTACACGCTCAAGCTCTGCAGGGAATGTTGTGTCGCTTGTAAAGTTCCACAGTACATAATTTCCTTCAGTTTCGTAGTTAATAGCATAAGCCAGTTTACGCTTGCCCCAGTCGTTCATTGTAACGTCGGTTGCGTTCTTTTCGATCATCTCGTTGAACTTAGCT
>JBJERD010000082.1:0-4082 GCA_051882095.1 Oscillospiraceae bacterium | reverse complement strand
TAAAAAGGGCTTGACCCTAAACTTTAATTTTTGACACTTTTTCGACAAGCTGAAACGGCGCAAAAACACCGTTTCTTATATAATAAATAATGTCCAATTGTTTCACCGCTGCACCATTTTAGCAGCTTGCAAATCAGAACAAACCGTAAATGTTGCCCTCGTTGTCGATATCGATCTTATTTGCAGCAGGAAGCTTTGGCAGTCCGGGCATTGTCATGATGTCGCCTGTGTAAGCAACAACAAAGCCTGCGCCCGACGAGAGCTTGACGTCTCTTACAGTGATCTCGAAATTCTCAGGCTTGCCAAGCTTAGCAGGGTCGTCCGAAAGCGAATACTGAGTTTTTGCAACGCATACGGGAATATCGCCGAAGCCAAGGTCTGTGATCTCCTTGATAGCCTTTTCTGCCTGCTTGGTGTAAATAACGCCGTCTGCACGGTAGATCTCCTTTGCGATGATATCAAGCTTTTCCTTGATAGGCAGCTTTTCGTCGTAAAGCGGCTTGAAGTCGGAAGGCTTGGTCTCGATGGTGCGGCAAACCTTTTCGGCAAGGTCTGTTCCGCCCTCGCCGCCCTTGGCGAATATCTCAGCAAGAGAAAATTCAACTCCAAGCTCCTTGCAGGTGTCTTCGATAACGGCTATCTCTGCGTCGGTATCGGTGTGGAAGCGGTTTATCGCAACAACAACCGGAACGCCGAATTTGTGCATATTCTCAATGTGAGTTTTAAGATTTACGATACCCTTTTTAAGAGCCTCAACGTTTTCTTCGGTAAGCTCGGTCTTTGGAACTCCGCCGTTGTATTTAAGCGCACGGATAGTTGCAACAAGAACTACGCATGAAGGCTTCAAGCCTGCAAAGCGGCACTTGATGTCAAAGAACTTCTCAGCTCCCAGGTCTGAGCCGAAGCCTGCTTCGGTAATGCAGTAGTCGGCAAGCTTGAGTCCCAGCTTTGTGGCTCTTACCGAGTTGCAGCCGTGAGCGATGTTTGCAAAAGGTCCGCCGTGCATAATTGCAGGAGTGTTTTCAAGGGTCTGAACAAGGTTAGGCTTGAGAGCGTCTTTAAGCAGCGCAGCCATAGCTCCGCAGCCGCCCAGCTCCTTAGCGTAAACAGGCTTGTTGTCAAAGGTGTAGGCAACAAGTATTCTTTCAAGTCTTGCCTTCAGGTCTGCAAGGTCGGATGCAAGGCATAGGATAGCCATTATCTCGGAAGCAACGGTTATCTGGAAGCCGTCCTCTCTGGGAATACCGTTCACCTTAGAGCCGAGACCGATAATGATATCTCTCAAAGCTCTGTCGTTCATATCAAGACATCTCTTGAAAAGTATTCTTCTCTGGTCGATGTTCAGCGGATTTCCCTGATGAATGGAGTTGTCGATAAGAGCGCACAACAGATTGTTTGCAGCTGTGATAGCGTGCATATCGCCCGTAAAGTGAAGATTGATGTCTTCCATAGGAACCACCTGAGCATATCCGCCGCCTGCGGCTCCGCCCTTGATTCCGAAAACAGGTCCCAGCGACGGCTCTCTCAGCGCAAGGATAGCCTTTTTGCCTATTTTAGCCATAGACTCAGCAAGACCTACCGATATAGTGGTCTTTCCCTCGCCTGCCGGAGTGGGGTTTATGGCAGTAACAAGAATAAGCTTTCCGTCCTCCCTGTCGGCAAGCTCGGTGAAAAGCCTTTCCGACAGCTTTGCCTTATAATGACCGTAAGGCTCCAGATCGTCCTCGCTTACTCCCAGCTCCGCAGCGATATCGCTGATCTTTTTCATTTTCGCCTGCTTGGCGATCTCAATATCCGATAACATAAAAAACATCCTTTCCCATATAAATAATGATATATATTATACAAAAATTATTATAGCACATATGCATACCGATTTCCAGTACATTTTATAAATTTTTTCGGCAAAGTGTTTTGAGAAATACATATGCATAATAAACCCGCCGCCATGTGAGCATAATAAAACGGTAAAAGGAGATGGGCAGGATTTGAACAGGTCAAAAAAGGCGGCAATTATTATAATGCTTGCGGTGACGGTGGCGGTGTGTATCGCTTTGCTGTTCTACGTGCAGATATACGCTTCCTATGCGGTGTGGAGAACTCCCAGAGTGGAGATAAAAAAAGAAAAGCTTGTGGGGCTGAGAGGGAATATCTACGACAGAAACGGCGTGCTGCTTGCAGGAACGGACGAAAACGGCAGAAGATATTATCCCGACAACACGGCAGTTCACGTTATCGGAGCGCTTAATTCATCGGGAGAAGCTCAAAGCGGCGCAGAGCTTCTGCTGGACGAGCAGCTCAGCGGAACCGACGGCGAAATAATTCTTGAATACACTGCGCTGAAAGGCGAGGTGTTTTTGTCGGATAAAAAGATAATTCCTGCAAAAAACGGCTGCGATGTTTATCTCACCATAGACAGCAGACTACAGAAAACCGCCGAAGAAATTCTTAAAAGCGCAATTGAAAATTACAATAGCAGCGGCAGATACGGAGACTATGCACCACCCTCGGCTTCGGGAGGAGCGATAGTAGCGGCTGACCCGTCAAGCGGCGAGATACTTGCAATGGCTTCCGCTCCCGATTATTCACTTGAAAGCTATTCGCAGGATTATGATAAAATAATATCGGGCGGAAATTATCCTCTGCTCAACAGAGCTTCTCAGGGACTTTACCGCCCCGGCTCGACTTTTAAGACAATAACAGCCTTTGCCGCTCTTTCGGAGGGCGCAATTACTCCCCGTACCTACTTTTTCTGCGGAGAAGAATACGAGCTTGAAGGCACATTGTTCAGCTGCATGAGCGAGCACAGATTTGTTACGGTTAGAAAAGCTCTTGAAGTCAGCTGCAATATTTTCTTCTACAAAACGGCGCTGCGGCTGGGTATCGATGCTCTGGTGCGTTACGGCGAGATGTTCGGTTTCGGCAGCGCTCCCGATCTTGAGCTTGATACGGCGGACGGACAGCTTGCATCACCGCAGGTTTTTGCCGACGCAGGAGAGCGCTGGTCGGACAGTCAGCTTGTTCAGGCGGCGATAGGTCAGTCCAAAACGGAATGTACTCCCCTGCAAATGGCTGTGCAGGCAGAGATAATAGCCAACAGAGGCACAGGCTATTCGCCCAGGATAATTTCACATATCATAAACAGCAGCGGCGAGCTTGTTTACAGCTCCCACAGAAAAACTGCCCAAAGCATACCCGACCGCAGCGGAGCATTTGATACTGTCATCGACGGCATGAAAGCTTCAACGGTCTATACCTACGGCGAGTATGCGCTGTCTGCGCTGCCCGAAAACACGGCGATAAAAACAGGCACTCCCCAGTCGCCCAGAGGCTTTGACAGCGCAGTTATAGGCTTTTATCCCGCCGAAAAGCCACGGATAGCCTTTGCGGTCATGCTGGAGGACGGCGCAAATGCAAAAAATACCGTCAGAGCGCTGATAGAACAGTTCTTATTATGACATATCAGGAATATATAGACATCCGGCACGGGCATTTGCACGGCGATACAGCACAGAAAAACCCACTTATATAAGCGGCAGTTCGTAAACGTTTTCGTATTATTAACAAAAATCAAACAATCGTTGTGCAATATGCCTAATAAACGGGCAAAATTTTAATATGAATTAACGATTTTATACTTTTTTGCGATTTTATCTTTGACAATTTCAAATAATGTGGTACAATAAATAATAGGTAACGCTAAGTGCGGCAAAAGGCTTTGTCAGGAAAAATATGTCTGTACTGCCGCATACATTAGCGAAAACATCCGAATCTTCATTCTGCACTGCTGTATTTAAGCAGGCAGCTTGTGATAAACGAAAGGGGCAATAGGAATCATGTCAAAGATTATTGCAGTAACATCCGGAAAAGGCGGAACAGGTAAATCTTCCATCAGCGCCTGTCTTGGATACGCTCTGGCTAAGCAGGGCAACAGAACTCTTATCATAGAGCTTGACTTCGGTCTGAGATGTATGGATATCATGCTGGGTATGCAGGGAAATATCCCTTATGACCTTGGCGACGTGCTGGAGGGCACCTGCGATGTTTACAAGGCTACCACTACAGTTAAGCTGGCTTCAAAC
>JBJERD010000081.1:0-4105 GCA_051882095.1 Oscillospiraceae bacterium | reverse complement strand
AACAAAGAACGACATCGGTCTTATCATTCCTGTTGTAATCACAGTTTATGCTGATCGTTCATTCACATTTATCACCAAGACTCCGCCTGCTGCCGTTCTTATCAAGAAGGCTTGCAAGATCGAGTCAGGTTCAGGCACACCTAACAAGACAAAGGTTGCTAAGATCACAAAGGAGCAGGTACAGAAGATAGCCGAGCAGAAGATGCCCGACCTGAACGCTTCAAGCATTGAGTCTGCAATGAGCATGATTGCAGGAACTTGCCGTTCAATGGGCGTTGTTGTTGAAGACTAATTATCTGTAACCGATTCGTATTCGTATTTTTATACGAGCCGTATTTTCATACGGCAGATGGTGGGAGGAATTTTCCGCTAACCGATATTCCGAAAGTCGGGTGTCGGTATTACCACTTATAAGGAGGAAAAATTAATGAAACACGGCAAAAAGTATGTTGATAGCGCAAAGACTATCGACAAGGCTAAGCTTTATGACGCTCCTGAAGCTCTTGATTTGGCAGCTAAGGGTGCAAAGGCTAAATTTGATGAAACAATCGAAGCGCACATTCGTCTGGGCGTTGACTCACGTCACGCTGACCAGCAGGTAAGAGGCGCTGTAGTACTTCCTAACGGAACAGGTAAGAACGTAAGAGTCTGCGTATTCTGCAAGGAAGATAAGTATGACGCTGCAAAGGCAGCAGGCGCTGACTATGTAGGCGGTATGGATCTGGTTGAGAAGATCACAAAGGAAAACTGGATGGAGTTTGACGTTGTTGTTGCTTCTCCCGACATGATGGGCGTTGTTGGACGTCTCGGTAAGATCCTCGGACCTCGTGGACTTATGCCTAACCCCAAGGCAGGTACTGTTACTCCTGACGTAGCAAAGGCTGTTACAGACGCTAAGGCAGGTAAGATCGAGTATCGTCTTGACAAGACAAACATCATTCACTGTCCTATCGGCAAGGCTTCCTTCGGAGCTGCTAAGCTTGAGGAAAACTTCAATACTCTTATGGACGCTATTGTAAAGGCTAAGCCGGCTGCTGCAAAGGGTCAGTATCTCAAGAGCGTTGTTGTTGCTTCAACAATGGGCGTTGGTATCAAGGTAAACACTGCTAAGTTCGGTGTTTAATATTTAACGCAGAATAACATAAGTACGGAGCTGTTTCGGACGGCTCCGTTTTTTTTATACAAAAAGCGGACAAGGTCATAACAGACCCTATCCGCTTATTTTATTACTCTCCGCTTCCGTCCGTCGGGATAAACGAGCCCTTGTCTTCCATAAGCTTGAAGCTTATCTCAAATTCGCTGCCGCCGCCCGATATGGACTGCCTGTAGACCTTCGCTGTTATAACATCTCCCGGCTTTTTCTCCGACAGGATATTCTGTACCGAATCGGTGTCGCATACGGGCTTGCCGTCCAGCTCGGTGATGATATCGTCGGGTCGGAGGTCGGTGTTGGCTATGTCGCAGCTTTCGTCAATGGTCACCACATATATGCCCGCTCTCGTGGAATACATCTCAGCAGTGGTCTCGCTGATGGAATAGTAGGTTATTCCAACTCTTACACGGTTCTGAACATAGCCGAATTCCATGAGGTTTTCGATTATGGGCTTGGCTGCGTCTATCGAGATCGCAAAGCCTATGCCGTCGTAGTCGCTTGAAGCAAGCTTTGAGGAGGTAATGCCTATTACCTGTCCCCACATATTCAGCAGCGCTCCGCCTGAGTTTCCGGGATTTATCGCTGCGTCTATCTGAATACAGCTCATTGCAATGGACGAGTTTTCGACTTTGATCTTTCTGTCAAGACCCGATACTATTCCCTTTGTTACCGAGCCGTAAAAGCCTGCCGGAGAGCCTATGGTCACAACGTCCTCGCCAAGCTTTACTTTGGAGGAGTCGCCGAACTGCGCAGGCTGTAGTCCCTTTGCAGGTATCTTTATTACCGCAATGTCGCTGGGAGAATCCATGCCGATTATCTTAGCCTCGTATTCCGAGCTGTCGGACAGAATTACTTTTATTCCTTTTGAAGCTCCGTCAACAACGTGGGCGTTTGTAAGAATATATCCGTCCTCCGACATGATTATTCCGCTGCCCTGACCCGAGGCTGCAAAGGACGTTCCCGTCTGATAGATCTCTATAGAGACCACCGACGGAGAAACCGCCTGAGCGATTCCCTGAGTTGTGTATCTGCCTGCTTCGTCGTAATATTCGTCGTCAAGCTGGGGAGTTTCGGCAATAGGCAGGGTAAATTCCATGTGGTCGTCGCCGCCTATGAGATTTGCCAGCCAGCCTCGTCCCTTGACGGCGGAAGTAATGACCAGCGCTGACATTGCCATCAGCAGGATAAGCAGTATCACCGCAGCCACGGGAGCTTTTTTTCTTGCAGGCTTTGCGGCTGAAATCTCCGCCCAGAAGTCGCTGCCCGAAAAGTCAGCCGCTTGATAAGGCGGAGGACTTTCGTTTTGCTGAGCTGTTTTTTCTTCCCTCTCAGCTTGCTGCTCGCCGGGAGCGTCATTGGAGCTGTCGGGAAGGTTGGGTTTGTTGTCGAAATCGTCAAAAAAGCTCAATTAAATACCTCCTAGTCGTCTATCTGCTTGTTAGGGATAGTGAATACAAATTCTGTATACTCTCCCTGCACACTCCTGACCATTATTTTTCCGTTGTGCAGCTTGATGATAGAACGCACTATGTTAAGTCCGAGACCGACGCCTGTTGCGTCAAGACCTCTTGATTTGTCGGTTTTGTAAAAACGGTCGAACACCAGCGGAAGCTCCTCCTCACTGAGACCCTCTCCGCTGTTTTTAATTGAAATGACCGTCATGTAGCCTACGGGATTGAAGGAGAACTCGATATATCCACCGTCGTCAACAAATTTTATGGCGTTTTCTATCAGGTTATACATCACCTGATGAATAAGGTCGCTGTCGGCATAGAGCATAACTCTGTCCACGTCAAGACCACGGATATCAATATGCTTTTCTTCAAGGCGGCTCTCAAATGTAACAAGAGAATCGACTATCGGCTCCAGCACGGAGAACGACTGCATATTGGGTTTCAGCTCGCCTGCTTCTATCTTTGCCAGATTGAGCATTGAACGTACCAGTCTTGTAAGTCTGTGTACCTCCGAGGATATGATTTTAAGGTAGTGACGTTCCTCTTCCTTTGGGATAGTGCCGTCCAGAAGTCCGTCAACAAAGCCGCCGATAGAGGTCATGGGAGTACGCAGCTCATGGGAAACGTTGGCAATAAAGCTGTTTCGCATGGTGTCGTAGTTTTTAAGCGAAGCTGCCATATCATTGAAAGCCTTGCTGAGCTCTTCAAACTCTCTGATATTATAGGAGGGAAGCGTCACCGAGAAATTACCCTTTCCGATCTCGGCGGAAACGTCTGCGATCTCCTTTACAGGCTGAGTAAGTCTCATGGTGGTGAAATACACGATAATAAGCACCACCACCAGCATTATTACCATAGAGATACCGAATATCTCCATAATGTTCCAGATATAATCGTCCTGACTGGAGCGTGGATCTACGGCGAGCATATAGTAAACAGGCCCGCTGACCTCAAAGGACACGCCTACAATGTGACATTCCTCATAGGTGTCGTCAAAATTGCTGTAGACGTATTTTGCTCCGCTGTCAAAGTTGCCAAGCAGCTGACTGCTTATAGTAATATCACTGTAAGCGTCGTCTGCGCCCGAGCTGATGATTATTTCTCCATTTTTGTCTGTTAGGATAAAATCGGCGTTGCAGCCCATGGAATACTCTTTTATTTTATCCGTAACCTGCCCCTTCCATTCCGACGGCGACTCTTTGATTATGCTCTCGGTATCGCTGACCAGAGAGAGGACGTTTTTTTCAAGAAGATTTTTCTTATCTTCAATAAAGTACCGGGAAGAAACAAGCAGTAATACTGCACCTAAGCATATAAAGCTTATGAGTATTACTGCTGAACAGATTACAAAGTATTTAGAAAAAATGCTCCGATGATTATTCATGTCCGTTTTCAGCGACTTCAAACTTATAGCCTACGCCCCAGACTGTTTTAAGCGCCCACTTGTCGGAAACGCCTTCAAGTTTCTCACGAAGTCTCTTAACATGAACATCTATAG
>JBJERD010000080.1:0-4112 GCA_051882095.1 Oscillospiraceae bacterium | reverse complement strand
CGGCAAGCGCCTGCTCGTCAACAAGTCCGCCCCTTGCGGTGTTCACCAGCAGAGCCGTCCTTTTCATCATGCCGAGAGCTTTGGCGTTTATCATTTTCTGATTGTCCTCAGTCAGCGGACAATGGAGGCTTACCACGTCGGAACGTTTCAGCAGCTCTTCAAAAGTGCAGACCTCCGTACCGTCCGTGACCTTTTGGGGAGAACGTGTATAAGTCAGCACGTTCATATCAAAGGCTTTTGCTATCTGAGCGGTCTTTCTGCCTATATCTCCGTAGCCGATAATGCCTATAGTTTTTCCTGCAAGCTCGGCGGTGGGGATATAGAAATATGAAAAAAGCTTATAATTCACCCAGTCGCCGTTATCCACCGTCTGAGCGTATTCTGCCACCTTGTTGAAATAGTTGAGTATAAACGCAAAGTTATGCTGAGCCACCGCATTTGTGGAATAGGAAGGCACATTGCACACCACCGCTCCGTGTCTGCTTGCCGAGCGGATATCAACATTGTTATAGCCTGTTGCAAACAGTCCCACATATTTCAGATTGGGGCATTTTTCAAACACTTCATCGGTAATAAGGCATTTGTTGCATATAACAGCGTCAGCGTCGCCGATGTGTTCGGCGACCATATCGTTTGGAGTATAGCCGAAAACCGAAGCCTCGCCCAGAGCTGTTATGCCGTCCAGCGAAACGTCGTTTCTTGCCACCGTTTCCGAATCAAGTATAACTATCTTCACCGAAACCACGCCCTTAATTATTCTTCGTCGTCGAAAGCATTGTCAACAAGCTTACTGTCCTTTTCCGATTCAGCCTTTTGCACCGACTTTGCCTTTTCAGCCTCCTGCTCCTGTGCGGCAAGCTTTTCGGCGTTAAGCTTTTTCAGCGCTCTGCTGTATCTGAAAGAAATGACGGCGGCAGCCACAAGCAGCGCAGCCTCGCAGATTCCCAGAGCGGCAATTGCTGAGGCAGATGTCCAGAACTGCGTGATGATAGTAGCGTCCACCGCTATCATAAGCAGAAGATAATGATAAGAACCTTTTCTGTAAAACTGAACAAGATACAACAGCGTAGCAATAACGCAGAATACAAAATGCACCCCAAGGGGCAGCGGAGTATATACATTCTGAAGCTTTTCGGCTTCCTGAGCTAAAATATGCATCAAAACAAAGACCTCACAATCCTGAAAAATTTTTCTGAATATACTTATAACCAATATAATAATATCACAGATCGCCCGATAAAGCAACTGTTTTTTAGGATTTTTATTGTGCCGGATCGCAATTGATTTTCTGTATTTCCGCCCGTGCAAATTTTATCAGCCGGATAAGTTGCAAAGCAAGCTTATTTGTGATATAATTAATAAGGTTACGCCGCAGCCTGCAAAGACAGCGCAGGCATGCGGCAAAATATACAAAAAGGCAGGCATTTTTATGATATACAACAACGTTCTTGAAGCCGTCGGTCACACGCCGATGATACGATTAAACAGAATGGCAGATGAAAACTCCGCTCAGGTGCTGGTGAAATTCGAGGGACTGAACGTGGGCGGCTCGATAAAAACCAGAACTGCACTTAATATGATAACCGAAGCCGAAAACAAGGGGCTTATCGGTAAGGATACGGTCATAGTTGAGCCTACAAGCGGCAATCAGGGTATAGGTCTTGCGCTTATCGGAGCGGTAAAGGGCTACAAGACCATTATCATCATGCCCGACTCGGTGAGCGAGGAGCGCCGCAAGCTTGTTGCTCACTACGGTGCGGAGGTCATTCTTATCCACGATGCAGGAAACATAGGCGAATGTATCGACCAGTGCTGTGCCACCGCTATGAAAATGGCTGAGGAGGATCCCAATGTTTATGTCCCCCAGCAGTTCTCAAACCCTGCAAATCCCCTTGCTCACAAGCATCACACGGGTCTTGAGATCATGGAGCAGGTGGAGGGTCCTATACACGGTTTCTGCTCGGGCATCGGCACAGGCGGAACCATAAGCGGCATAGGCGAAGTGCTGAAAGCGCAGAATCCTGACATCGAGATATGGGCGGTCGAGCCTGAAAACGCCGCAATACTAGCAGGCGGAACGGTAGGAACTCATCTGCAAATGGGCATAGGCGACGGGCTTATCCCCGACAATCTGAATATGG
Source organism: Oscillospiraceae bacterium (assembly GCA_051882095.1). GTDB lineage: Bacteria > Bacillota > Clostridia > Oscillospirales > Ruminococcaceae > FB2012. The sequence goes on along the minus strand of JBJERD010000080.1, from coordinate 1,971 downwards.
ATATTTACGACGAGATATATGTTGTCACAGACGAAGAGGCTATCTCGACAGCAAAGGCTCTGGCGAGAGAAGAGGGGCTTATGTGCGGCATCTCCAGCGGAACAAACGTAGCGGCAGCTCTGAAGCTTGCCAAAAAGCTGGGCAAGGGCAAAACTGTAGTGACAGTTCTTCCCGACACGGCTGAAAGATATTTCTCCACTCCGCTGTTTGAAAACGAATAAGTGGGCATATTTCGACGCAAACGGCTGTTTTTCGGTATATCAGGTGAGCAGATGCTTTCTCACGGTCGTATTTCCTTGTAACAATTCCACAAAAAGTATTGTGTAAATTCATCAAAAAACATCTTGAAAAGACAGGGCGAATATGGTATAATGACTAATGGCGATACACAAAACAGCGATTCGCCTGCGACGAAAAGGACAGGAGGCTTTTATTATGGAAGGAAGAATTCAGACAATAAATTCAGTAAAAAACAGCAGGATAAAAATTGGTATCATACCGGGTCATTTTGCCACCAACCACTCTCATGTAAATTACTATGTTGACATGACCGCCATCAAAACAAGCCACAAAATGGCGAAAGAGGCTGCAAACGAGCTTGCTATGACATACAGCAGCACTAATATAGACACTATCATCTGCCTTGAAGGAACCGAGATGCTGGGAGCTTTTCTTGCCGAAAGCCTTTCGGAGAGAGGAATAAACAGCGGTTCTGATATTGCTGTGATAACCCCTGAGCTCAACTCCAACAATCAGATGCTGTTCAGAGACAACACTCAGACAAAGATATGGGGCAAGCAAGTCCTTCTGCTTATCTCGTCGGCTTCAACGGGTAAGAGCATTAACAGAGCGATAGAGTGCTTGCAGTACTACAACGGCAATCTTGCTGCGATCGGCGCGATCTTCTCGGCTATCAAGGAGTCAAACGGTATTCCCGTTCATGCGATCTTCTACGCAGAGGATCTGCCGAAATACGAGACCTACAGCTCAAACGACTGTCCGCTGTGCAAGAGCGGTCAGAAGGTGGACGCTATTGTAAACAGCTTCGGATATTCAAAGATCTGATATCAGGGCGGATTTTATCAATATAAAGCTTTATAGACTAGTGTGTCAAAATAAGGGGAAGCCCTCTATCGCAGGGCTTCCCCTCTTTCAAAACAGTCCACCGGACTGTTTTGAAATTCACCCCTTTCGGAGCTCCCTGCGGTTGGGGGATTTCGCTCACTGCGGTGAGCGACGAGGGGCTACTCGCCCCCTCGACCCCTCGCAAGCCCTCTAGCGCCGGGCTTGAGCCTGCGCTTTAATTTTGACCACTTACGCAAAAATCAAAAAGGAGGAACGTTCCGAAAGGAACTAAACTGAATATGGATAACACAAACGAAAACTCAAAGGGAAACGTTCTGGCAGGCTTTGTTCTGCTGACCGACGCAAACATGGACTGGCCGAGATTCCGCCATTATCTCAAAGAGGACTGGGGGATAGTTCCTCAGGACGAGGTAAAGGACAACGCCATTGTTTTCAAGGTAGGCGAAATGATGGCTGCCTGCTCGCTGCTGCCAAATCCTATTCCAAATCACGAGGCTGAGGAGAACGCAAAAAACAATATCCTATGGAAGGACGGCGTTTCGGAGGTCTCAAAGCACGGTGCTCACGTTATGGTTGCCGTGATGAACAAGACAAGTGCGGTAGAGCAGTCGGTGCTGTTTGCAAAGGTGGCTTCGTCGCTGCTGAAGCTTAAAAACACTATCGGCATTTACAAGAATCCCACTGTCTACGAAAAGAATTTCTACATACAGACTGCCGAAATTATGAAGCAGGACGAGCTTCCCATTCCGATAATGGTCTATGTGGGAATGTACATAACAAAGGAAGGTCTGCTATGCGGCTACACCTCGGGGCTGAGATATTTCGGCTATGAGGAGATAGAGGTGGTGGACGCCCCTGTTCAGCCCGAAGAGCTTTACAGATTTC
>JBJERD010000079.1:0-4165 GCA_051882095.1 Oscillospiraceae bacterium | reverse complement strand
ACAACTGGCTTTGTTACATAGCTGAATATCCGTGATCTCCGAATTTTGAGTTCAACCCAAAATTCAAAATTCAAAGGAGATTACGAAAATGGAAAAAACCAATATTTCTGCTTTAGAGGAGCAGTTTATACAGGAGTGCAAACTTATCAATTTGAACTACGAATATCCCGGATATACCGGCGAGGAAAAGTGGGCAATCATAAGCGACTTAACAGAAGAAGATATTATGAGGAAATACGCTGAGTTAATCCAGCCGTATTCTCCGTTTTTGCTGCTTAACAGCTCTTTTGGCAAGATAAGAAAGAATTATATTCGCAATGAAAAAAAGCATCAAATGAGAGCTATAAGGAGCATCCATATTTTCGATGTAGACGAGGAATTTGAAGAACACCACCCCGAAGTGGCAACACAAAGCTATGAGGACGAATATGAGTATCAAGTTGAAATTGAAAAAATACATCAGGCAATTCAAAAGTTAAAGCCTATTCAGAAAGAACGCATCATTAAGTTTTTCTTTGAAGATAAGAGTATGCGTCAAATTGCGGAGGAAGAAGGTATCAATCATAGTGCTGTTTCAAAATCTATAGCTTCTGCAATAGAAAATTTGAAAAAGTTTTTGATTTAGGGTGTCCATTTGACCTCTCCCAGTGGGAACAAGTGAAGGGACTTGTTTTATTCCGGATACAGACGAGCCTTTCTATTACATTTATGAGAGGTAAATAATATGGAAACCAACAACACTATCAAAAGCAAAATCACCCGTGGTGACATCTTCTACTATGACTTCGGCAACAATTCCGGCTCAATCCAAAACGGTCGCAGACCTGTAATTATTATTCAGGCGAATGAGCTGAATGAGAACTCTCCGACCGTCATAGTGGCGGCACTTACTACTGCTGTTAAGAAAAGATACCTACCGTCCCATATTTACTTGGGAGCAGAGTTTGGCTTGCAGGAGCCTTCTATGGTTCTGTTAGAGCAGCTCAGAACAGTCAATAAGTCGGAACTGCTTGAGTATGTCGGTACGGTTGATGATGAGCGTATGCTGAAAATTGTCGGTAACGGCATCAAAAAGACCTTTGGACTTTGGTTCTATCATACTTACAGAACAAGTGATATTAGATGCTTGTGCAGTAAGTGCTTATCAGATTACAAGAACAACCGTGACTACATTGTAAAGCGAGTTGATCCGTTCAAACGTGTCAAAGACAAATGTGACCGGTGCAGCAACTACGGGTATGATTACTTTGTTGTCGATAAAAGACAGAGCCATTAAAGACGGAGGTGCTGAAATTGTTTGAAGATAGAATAGCTGCTATGAACGCAGAAACAGAAATCACGCAATCGGCTCCCGTTTACGAGAAGCGAGTTTATACCGTTGATGAGATACAGGACATTTTAGGTGTCAGCAAGACAACGGCATATAACCTTGTGAAATCAGGAGCTTTCCACTATGTAAAAGTCGGCGGTCAGTTCAGAATTTCAAAAAAGAGTTTCGACCGATGGCTCGATGAAATGGATACCGATATAGAAGATTGTCAAGTATGCGATTGATTTAATCGCATCATTCACAGATCTCCGAAAAGTCAGTATCATATAGCCAAGCTAATTGGCTTGGCTATATGGACTGGGCTGACGAGTCTCAGTTCCCAAATACGGAGGTCGAAATGGATAAGAAAAGTATCTCAGTTCCCGAAATGGCAAAGATGCTTGGTTTGGGAAAGACGGATTCATATTGGTTAGTACATAAGCGGTACTTCAAAACCGTGCTGGTCGGCGGAAAAATGCGGATACTCGTTGACAGCTTTGAAGAATGGTATGCCGGACAATTCCATTATAAGAAAGTGGACGGCACTAAACCCGGTAAAAAGTACGCTCATACAATGTCTGTTTACGAAATGGCAGACTTGATAGGACGAAGCAGTGCGGTCGCATACGACATCGTAAAAAGAGGACTTGTAAAAACGGAAGTAATCAACGGGCGAATACAAGTAGATATTCAGAGCTTTGAGGAGTGGCTTGCTTCTCAAAGCGTATATTCAAAAGTCAGGAGGGATGAGAATGTTTGAAGAACGAGTAAAAAAGCTCAACGGCGCCGGAAACAACAAGAAAAGCTATACCGTTGCCGAGGTTCAGCAAATACTTGGCGTCGGTCGTCAGGCAGTATATAAGCTCATCAAAAAAGGCTGTTTCAAGGCGGTCTTGGTAGACAACAAATTCAGAATAATCAAAGCAAGTTTTGATGCTTGGCTTGAGAACGAATAAGGAGGTACATTATGGCATCAATCGTAAAGCGTAAAAACAGATACGCAGTCGTATATAACTACAAAGATGATAAGGGCAACACCCGACAGAAGTGGGAAACCTTTGATACCAATGCTGAAGCAAAAAAGCGTAAAATTCAGATTGAGTATCAACAGCAGACCGGAAGTTTCGTAGTTCCGACAGCTACAACGGTCGCAGAGCTTCTTGATGAATACACTTCCGTTTACGGTGTCAGCACTTGGGCAATGTCAACCTATGACTCAAAACGAGGACTGATACTCAATTACATCAATCCGCTTATCGGAGATATGAAGTTGGATGACCTTAATCCGAGAACTATGGACAGGTTCTTTCAAAGCCTTTTGAGCGTGAAAGCAAAGGTCGTAAATAACCGCAAACCAAAGAACGAATATCTCACCGTGCATACGGTCAGGGAGATACACAAACTCCTGAGAAGTGCTTTTAATCAGGCTGTCAAATGGGAAATGATGTCCCGAAACCCCGTACTAAATGCAACGCTCCCAAAAGAAGAACACGAGGTTCGTGAGATATGGACTCTTGAAACGCTGCTGCACGCTCTTGAAGTATGCGATGATGAAATACTATCGCTTGCAATCAACCTCGCCTTTTCCTGCTCTCTGCGAATGGGGGAGCTGCTTGGACTTACTTGGGACTGCATAGATGTTTCAGAAAAAAGCATCAAGGAAAACACGGCGTACATTTACATCAATAAAGAACTGCAAAGAGTTAAACGAGATGTGCTGGAGGTCTTGGATAACAAAGATGTGATCTTGACATTTCCTCACTTAATTAAAAAGGGTAACACCGTCTTGGTTCTCAAATCGCCAAAGACAAAAACGAGTGTCAGAAAGGTATTTCTTCCTACAACAGTTGCTCAGATGTTGGTAGCCCGTAAACAGCAGATTGACGAACTCAAAGAACTCTTTGGAGATGAGTACACAGACTATAATCTTGTGTTCTGTAATTCATCGGGCAGACCGATGGAGGGACAGGTAATAACCCACGCATTGAAGAAACTCATCCGTGAGAACGATCTGCCTGATGTAGTCTTTCACAGCTTCAGACACGCAAGTATTACCTATAAACTGAAATGGAACGGCGGTGATGTAAAATCTGTTCAGGGAGACTCAGGCCACGCCCGTGCCGAAATGGTATCCAATGTGTATTCGCATATTATCGACGAGGACAGAAGATTTAATGCGCAACGCTTTGAGAAGAGATTTTATCAAGGCAATACCCCTGAAGCTGATACAATCCCACCTATGCCAAAGTTTGAGTCATCAACCGAATTGCCCGAAGCTGTACCAATAGAGTCTGATAAAAAAGATGAAACAGCAACAGATACGCAGGCAGATACGGAACTGATTACTAAGCTGTTGAGCAATCCTGAAACGGCGGCGTTGCTCAAAGCACTCGCAAGCAAGCTCTAACGAAACTATAACGAAAGGCAATCCGCAAGGGTTGCCTTTTTTTAATGTAGGGGTAGAAAATTTCACAAATAGATGCTATAATATATGAAAAGCTGTATTATTTAAGCGTTCCAAAGGCAGATTTGAAACCGAGTAACACAACCCGTTTTTAGGTTTCTTTTGCTAAAAGCGAGCCAAACAGACCACCTGAAACCCAATGAAATTAGCTGGATTTCGTTAGTGTTTATTGAACAGCGAAAATGCTGAAAACCCTTGATTTATAAGGAATTTTCAGCATCATATAGCGGTCGGAAATCTGTTCTGGGCGGCTCTCCTAAGCGGTAGGTCGGGGGTTCAAATCCCTTCGGGAACGCCAAAATAAAAAGGCAGGTTTATCCTGTCTTTTTATTTTTCCCGAAGGGATTTGAAGCCGAGCGTTAAGAAAACAGTCCTGTGGACTGTTTTTAGCG
>JBJERD010000078.1:0-4213 GCA_051882095.1 Oscillospiraceae bacterium | reverse complement strand
GTTGAGAAGAAGGCAGAGACTAAGGCTGCAGAAAAGAAGACTGAGGCAAAGTCTGAGAAGAAGGCTGCCGAGAAGAAGGCTCCCGCTAAGAAGGCTGCTGCTAAGCCTGAGGCAAAGAAGGAGACTGTTGTTCTTCAGTTTGCCGGCAAGGAGATCAATGTAGACGCTATCGTTGAGTCTGCAAAGGCTGATTTCAAGGCTAACAACAAGGGCTGCGTAAGAAAGCTGGACGTTTATGTGAAGCCTGAGGATAATGCCGCATACTATGTTGTAAACGGCAAAACAGAGGGTAAGGTTGACCTTTAATCAAGAAATGCTGCGCTGTCGGGTATTATTCCCGGCGGCGCTTTTTTTAGGTACGGTTCGTTTATATATCCCTTGACTTTACAGCGTAAATGTGGTATAATAAATTAATTTCAGACATTGCTTGATAGGTCTGAAAAATTTGTTTATGGAGGCGATTCTTTATGAAAATGAGCGCTGCTCAGGCTATGGTAGAATGTTTAAAGGCGGAGAATATAAAGGTCGTCTACGGCTACCCCGGCGCTGCGATATGTCCCTTTTATGACGCCCTGCTTGACGCAGAAAAGGATATAAGACACGTTCTTGTCAGACATGAAGCCAACGGCGGTCATGCCGCAAACGGATTTGCAAGGATCTCGGGCAGACCTGCTGTTTGTATCGCTACCTCAGGTCCGGGAGCTACCAATCTGATAACAGCTATCGCTACGGCTTATGCCGATTCGATACCCGTGGTGTGCATTACGGGTCAGGTCAATACCGACCAGATAGGAAGCGACGTTTTTCAGGAGGCGGATATCACAGGCGCAGCCGAGCCTTTTGTAAAGCACAGCTATCTTCTGAAAGATCCACAGGAGCTTCCCAGAGTTTTTAAGGAGGCTTTCTATATTGCAGGAACGGGACGTCCCGGACCTGTGCTTATCGACGTTCCTATGGACGTTCAGAAAGCGGAGATAGATTTTGAATACCCCGAAACGGTGGATATAAGAAGCTATAAGCCGACTACCAAGGGCAATTATCTTCAGATAAAAAGAGTTCTTTCGGCGCTTAAAGAGGCTGAAAAGCCGCTTATCTGCATAGGCGGAGGAGTTTTTGCTTCCCATGCGGAGAATGAGATAATTGAGCTTGCAAAGATAATGCAGATACCCGTGATCACTACTATGATGGGTATTTCGGTGTTCTCGGACGACGATCCGCTTTTCTACGGAATGCTTGGTATGCACGGCGTCAAGCCTGCAAATATGGCAGTCAACGAGTGCGACGTGCTTTTCCTTGTGGGTGCGAGAGTTGGTGACAGAGCGGTGAAGACTCCGCTGGCGCTTGCCAAGACCACAAAAATACTGCATATAGATATCGACCCTGCGGAGATAGGCAAGAACATCGGAGCCGATTATCCCCTTGTAGGCGACGCAAAAGCCGTCCTTTCTCAGATGCTTGAAATGGCTGAGCCTATGGAGCATAAGGAGTGGCTTGAACGCCTTGACTCGCTGAAAAAGGAGAGAATGTTCAAAGCGCCGTCGGAGGGTACGGTAAATCCAAGAGAGTTTATTGCAAAGCTTTCAAAAGCAATGCCTGCCGACACGGTGGTTGTTGCCGACGTAGGTCAGAATCAGATATGGACGGCAACGGGCTATCATTTCAAAGAGGGCGGAAGATTTCTTACCTCAGGCGGAATGGGAACTATGGGATATTCTGTTCCTGCGGCTGTGGGAGCTAAAATGGCTGCTCCCGAAAGACCTGTTATGGCTGTCTGCGGCGACGGAGCTTTCCAGATGGAGTTTATGGAGCTTGCTACGGCTGTCCAGCACGGAGTTAATATCAAGGTGGTAGTAATGACAAACAACCGTCTGGGTATGGTTAGAGAGCTTCAGACAAACGGCTATCACGGCAGAGAAACTGCGGTGTTCCTTGACGGCTCGCCCGATTTTATCAAGCTTGCCGACGCTTACGGCATAAAGTCCTACAGAGTTACCGACTCCGCTTCGATGGACGAGGCGATAAATGCGCTCAGCACAGGTGATGAGCTTTGTCTCGTTGAGGTCAGAGTAGATGAAAATGCCGCTACTCTTTAGTGTTGCCTGGCATAACGGTATCATTAATTAAAATCGTAGGGAATATTCAAAAAAAATTAATAATGAAGTGATATACTTATAAATTGCGGAAGATAAGTGGAGGGTTTATAGACATGAAGCATACAATATCTGTTTTAGTGGAAAATCACAGCGGAGTGCTTTCAAGAATTTCAGGTCTTTTTTCAAGAAGAGGCTTTAATATTGAAAGTCTTGCCGTAGGTCCTACTCAGGACCCTGCAATTTCCCGTATTACGATTATTGCAGACGGCAACGAGCATACCGTTGAGCAGATCGAGAAGCAGCTTAACAAGCTTATCGAAGTTATCAAGGTAAAAACCCTTTCAAAAGACGAGTGCCTTGCAAGAGAGCTTATGATAGTAAAGATCTCCTGCACAGCCGATAAGAGAAGCGAGATAATGACAATCGCAGATATTACGGGAGCAAAGGTAATGGATATTACGCTTACCACTATGACTCTGGAGCTTTGCGATACATATGCTCATCTCAAGAGATTTGAAGAGATAATCGCTCCTTATCACATTCTGGAAATGGTAAGAACGGGCACTATCGCCATTCAGAAGGGTGCGGACGTTATCGCCGCCAAAAAATAAAGCGAAAATGCCTGTTGCGTAAGATGATAAACCGCAGCTAATTGTCAATTGTCAACTGTCAATTGTCAATTGCTAAAAGGCGTGGACGTTAAATGACTAAGCTTATATAGCCCACCGGCTACATAAAATATCAGTAATAAAATATACTGGAGGAATTAACAATGGCAAAGATTTTTTATCAGCAGGATTGTGACCTTAACCTTTTAAAGGGTAAAACAGTAGCAATTATCGGATACGGTTCACAGGGTCACGCTCATGCGCTTAACCTGAAGGACAGCGGCGTAGACGTTGTTGTAGGTCTTTATGCAGGCAGCAAGTCGGCAGCTAAGGCTGAAGCTCAGGGTCTGAAGGTTCTGCCCGTTGCAGAAGCTACAAAGGCAGCAGATCTTATCATGATCCTTATTCCTGATGAGAAGCAGGCTGCACTCTACAAGAGCGAGATCGCTCCTAATCTTACAGAGGGCAAAACTCTTATGTTTGCTCACGGCTTCAACATTCACTTCGGCTGCATCGTACCTCCTAAGGACGTAAACGTAGTAATGATCGCTCCTAAGGGACCCGGTCACACAGTACGTTCAGAGTATCAGGTAGGTAAGGGTGTTCCTTGTCTTATCGCTGTTGAGCAGGACGCTACAGGCAACGCTCAGGATCTTGGTCTTGCATATGCAGCAGGTATCGGCGGAGCAAGAGCAGGCGTTCTGGAAACAACATTCAGAACTGAGACCGAGACTGACCTCTTCGGTGAGCAGGCAGTTCTCTGCGGCGGTGTTTGCGCACTTATGCAGGCTGGTTTTGAAACTCTCTGCGAGGCTGGATATGACCCAAGAAATGCTTACTTTGAGTGTATCCACGAGATGAAGCTTATCGTTGACCTTATCTATCAGTCGGGCTTCGAGGGCATGAGATATTCTATCTCCAACACAGCTGAGTACGGCGATTACATCACAGGTCCTAAGATCATCACAGAGGACACCAAGAAGGCTATGAAGAAGGTTCTTGCTGATATTCAGGACGGTTCATTCGCTAAGGAATTCCTCCTTGATATGTCCGATGCAGGTTCACAGGTTCACTTCAAGGCTATGAGAAAGCTTCATGCTGAGCATCCTTCCGAGAAGGTCGGCGCTGAGATCAGAAAGCTTTACAGCTGGAGCGACGAGGATAAGCTTATTAACAACTAATTTACTAAAAATTAAGAGAGGCGTAATGCCTCTCTTTTTTTATGCATAAACGCTACGGTGCGAAAAAATGCAGCTGTTTTGGTCACATTGAACCGTTGAAACAGTCTGAAATAAGGCGGATAATTGTGCAAAACACAAATAAAAACGGCTTGACTTTGAAAATATTTGACGATTTCTCCAAAATGAAAAAAATAGCGAAAAAGTGCTTGACAAATGAGCAAATATAGCGTATAATATTTTATGTTGTGAAACGCAAGTGACACAAATCCAGCAATGTGGGAGCATAGCTCAGCTGGGAGAGCATCTGCCTTACAAGCAGAGGGTCACAGGT
>JBJERD010000077.1:0-4234 GCA_051882095.1 Oscillospiraceae bacterium | reverse complement strand
AGCCTACTGCTGCTTTTTTGTTTGTATCAACGTTTGACCGGTGCCCGACCGTATATTGATAATTATAGTTGATACTTATGTATTAATATGATATAATATTTTTATTATATCACCACATAAACACCCGACAATATGAAAATTGTTTTACGAACACATCTTACTACTTTTTTACGGAGGCTTTTTTATGAATAAGAAAATTGCTGTTGGATTGATATCGGCAGCTTTGGTGTTCGGCACTGCATATCTTCCCGTCACGAAAAGCTTAAATGCTTTTGCAGGAACTATCACAGCCAACGCCGATAATGTTGACGGTGAGGAAGTAACATCAGGAGAGTTCCATTATGAAATCCTTGAAGACGATACTGCTTTGATTAAAGGATTTACAGGCACTGAACAGGCATTTGTTATTCCCGATGAAATAGACGGTTTTAAAGTCACAGCTATAGGAGAATTTGCTTTTAATAGCCGTGAAGATTTATCTGATGTAACCATACCCGATACTGTTTTGAGCATTGGCGCTCATGCGTTTGAGAATTGTTCATCTCTTGAAAGCGTCATTATTCCAAAATCAGTGGTAACAATTGAAGAAAACGCTTTTGGATATGTCCTTTCCGATGAAGTGTCAACAAAAGTCGATGAATTTAAGATCTTTTGTTTCGACGGTTCTGAAGGTGAACGATATGCCGCAGATAACGGATTTCAGGCAATACTGTCAATCGAAGACGCCGTAATAAGCATAACCTCGCCTGCCTATACATACACAGGAAACACCGTTACACCCGAGCCTGTTGTTAAACTCGGCGATACAGTTCTTGAAAAAGACAAAGATTACACAGTTTCTTATGAAAACAACCTGACTGTCGGAAAAGCTACACTCACCGTAACTGGAACAGAAAATTATTATGGCACATTAACAAAGCGATTTGTTATCACTCCAAAGCCTATCTACTTCGCCAGTGTTAATGGAGTACAGGCATCATATATATATAAGGGCAACTACAAACAGCCTGTCATGACTGTATATCTCGGCTCACAAAAGCTAATCGGCGGAACAGACTATTCTGTTTCATATTCCAATAACAAGAATGTGGGAACAGCCGTCATCACTATCAACGGAAAGGGCAATTACACAGGAACAGTCACAAAAACTTTCAAGATAACAGCGGCAAGCATTAAAAGCGGAAAAATCACAGGTGTCGACGGACCATATACTTATAACGGCAAAGAAAAAAAGCCGACCGTTTCATTTACTCTCGGAACTGCCAAGCTGAAAAGCGGAATTGATTATACCGTCAGCTATAAGAATAATACCAACGCAGGCAATGCTGTTGTTACCATAACAGGCAAAGGCAATTATGCTGATTCGGTTACTAAAACATTTAAGATAAACGGAGCTTCTATCGCAAAAGCCACAGTTTCGGGATTACAGCCGTCATATACTTATAAGGGCAACGTCAAGAAGCCTGCACTAAAGATACAGCTTGGCAGCAAAGTACTGAAAAACGGTACTGATTATACCATTACCTATAAGAATAACGTAAACGTGGGCAAGGCTACTATTACTATAAAAGGTAAAGGAAACTATGCCGGAACAATAACTAAAACTTTTAAAATTAAAGCCGCTTCCCTTTCAAAGTGCAAACTCACAGGACTGAAGACCTACTATAAATACGACGGAACTTCCAAGAAGCCAAAAATCGTATTGAAGCTCGGTACAAAGACTTTGAAAAACGGTACCGACTATACTGTCAGCTACAAAAACAATAAAGCTATCGGTACAGCAACACTTACCATAAAGGGTAAAGGAAACTTCACAGGCACACTGACTAAAAAATTCAAGATAGTGCGCATGGGTTGGTACAAATATAACGGTAACAAATATTATTTCAACAGCAAGGGACAGAAATGTACGGGATTTACCCAGATAGGCGATTACAAATACTATTTTGACTCAAAAGGCATTATGCAGACCGGCTGGCTCAAGCTCAATAACAAGTACTACTATTTAGACAGACACAGCGGCAAGAGAATCACCGGCAAAACTGTAGATTCTATTGTAATTGCCAAAGACGGCACAGTACAGAAAACCGATTACAATGTACGCAAGATAGACACAATGATAACCGCCCATGATATTGTAAAACAGGTAACTAGCCCTTCCGACAGCATTGAGACCAAAAGGCTGAAATGCTTCAAATGGGTGTTCCAGTTCCCATACCACAGATTCAGACAGTTAGCACCTATTTATCATCAAGACGGCTGGGAAATCACTTTTGCAAACGACATTTTTAAATACAGAAGCGGATGCTGCGTTTCCGAATCGGCAGCGGTTGCATTCCTTTTCCACGAATGTGGATACGATACCGTATATGTCTGCCACGACACAAGTCATGCATGGGTAGAACTCAACGGTCGTCTCTACGACCCATTATTTGCCGAAGCCAGAAGCTTCAATGACAACTACAATGCTCCTTTTAACGACTACAGATCAAATCCTGTCCAGAGGAGAAAAATCTGACAACAATACAACAGACTGAACCGAAACAAATCGGTTCAGTCTGTTGTATTTAGTGATATTATTATTTCATGATTATCAAATAACGGCATTATCCCAGACTGCTGTCATTGATCCATATTCTGCCTACAGAGTCGTCAAAAATTGATACCTGCATAGTGCAGCTGCCCTCTGTATAGTAAAGATTATACTCATCAGACTTGCTGCTTGCACCGTAAAGACCTTCAACATCTGCCTTAGTCATGCTGCATGAAAGTCCTGCTGCCGTTTTTGGTGAAATGTCGCCGTAATAACCGTTATCCATAATATCAATTGAGAAAACCACGCCCTCGTTGACCTGAATGGTCATGCCATAGAAATAATACTCGTCTACTGTTTTGTCACCCAGACAGCTTCCAACTTCTGCCGAAGGTGCAGGCTGTGAACCAAGCTTGCTTTCGATATCGCTCATTTTATCACCGATACCGAATTCTGCGCCGTTATAGCTGACTCTGATCTTTCCGGCGAAAGAATCGGGAGCAGGCAGCTCAGCCTCGGTTTGTGTGGTAGTTGTTGTGGTTTTAACAGTTGTAACGGTAGTCTCCTGCGCAGTAGTCTGAGTCGTTGAAGCGGTAGTTGTTGTGGTTGTAGTTGCAGAAGAATCCGCTGCTGAGGTAACGTCAGCCGAACTTGATTGTTCCGAGGACGAATTTAAAGAAACCTTTCCGCTTTTCTCCGATGAATCATCTCCGCTGCCGCAGCCGGTAAGGCAAGCTGCTGCAAGCAATGCTAAAATACAAATCTTGATTTTCATAGATCTACACTCCCGTTAATGTAATATTATCTAAATTTCCGCTGCCGATCTCTCCCGAGATCAGCGAAACGGAGTATTCACCCTGTTCAACAGCTGAACTGTCAAGTATCATTGAAAATCCGTGATCACAGCCGTCCGCTTCTGTGCCCAGCAGCTTGCTTTCCAAAATAGGAAAAGCCTCAAAAGTATAGCTGTGCTCCGAATTTTCAAGATGTACATATATCCTGACGTCATCTGACAGAAAGTCTTCGTCCAGCTTGCCATATATCCTATATCCGTATGCTTCATGTGAAGTATATACCTTATTGCCGTCAAAGCTTTGCTCTTCAACAGCGTGTATGTCTCTCTGCGGGGCAGTCATAAACGGAGCAGTTTTTATTAGATCAGGCAGATTACGCTCAACAATTTCATATATCATATCCGTTCCCGGACCTGCCATAGTCATTTCAGGACAGTTTGTTCTAACAAATATTGCCATATCATAATTATCTATCATGAACGGCAGAAGCGCTCGTCCGAATGAATCACGCACCATATACAGCTTGCTGCCGTCGGCAGGCTGGGTCTTTACAGTCCTGAAACGATTATCGTTCTCTTCTTTATCGCTCATAAAGTTTTCCAGCTGAGCTTTGGTATCCGTGACTCCCACCGGCATGGTAAATCTAAAATCATCATACTCGATATCAAAATAATACTGCTCATCAAGAAAACCACCGTCGGGGTACAAAAGCTTATCCAGGTCTCCCTGCCAGTTATTCTTTATGGTATATTCCGACGCTTCATAGGTCTTATGCTCCTTGCCAAGGCTGTCCATGATCGCATTATAGCCAAGCAGAGCGCCAAGATAATTCCAATGAGTATCTCTCTTATGATAAAGACCAAGCTCCTTGTTTTCAAGCATAAGCTCTCGCATATTCACATAATTC
>JBJERD010000076.1:0-4246 GCA_051882095.1 Oscillospiraceae bacterium | reverse complement strand
GGTAGTTGAAAGTACGCTTTCTATCATATCGTTTATGTGACTGCTAAGCTCTGAAAACTCAAGGCTGCTTTGAACGTCGGCTTTTTCGTTAAGATCACCTTCTGCTATTGCTCTGAGCTTTTCATTAACGCTGTCAATTCCGTTGATGACATATTTATTTATATACCACATTACTGCTACAACAAGAATAATGGCAATAAGCATGAAACAGCCTGTCAACCCCAGCAGCTGGGAGGGGATATTGCTGTAAAGTACTTTGTTTGGAACGATCCTGCCGAGATAATTGCCTTCCGCTTCAGAAAAAACACAGTAGCTCTTAACGCCGTTTATCTCGGCGTAAAAACCGTCGCTGTGATTTTTTATCTTTTCCTCAGTCAGTCCGATTTCGGTAAGGTTTTTTCCGACGGTATTTACATCTGTAGAGCCTTTTATCTCACCGGTCTCAACATCGATCGCATAAAGATTTACTTCTGCGGTTGCCCGCAGGAGAGAGAATATATATGAAAGCTCGTTCTTTTCCGTTACTTTCATTACGTTGACAGGCTCCATACCGACCTGTACGATATATTCCCCGTTGTCGCTCCATAGAGCAGAATACTGCATCATTTTGTTTTCGGCAGTATTAGGCGTGATCTCCTGACAAAGCTTTAATGATTTGTCATTTAGCAAAGGCTTGAAAAACCTTATTTGTTCGCCCGAGTCAATAGTAAGATTGTAGTATTCCGGATTGGTGCCTGTAAAAATACGCCCAGTTTCATCAAAAATATGTATTTCATCAATCTCAACAAACTCAGCGATCTTTTTTAGTTTTTCGGCGCTGTCAAGCGCTTTCGGGTCACTTTGTATGATGTATGCAACGGTCTCGGCATTGTGCAGACAGGTCTGACTGTATTCCTTTTTCATTTCTTCAATATCGTTCTGATTTTGTGTAAGCATCTGATCCATCTGTTGAAAGATCTTGTTGGCGCTTTCTTTTGCAAGATGATTTGCACTGTAAACTTGTCCCGATATATAAACTGCAAGCAGCACGATAACCATAAGTGCAGAAATAATGCACAGGTATTTTGCTACCATTTTCTTTAATCTCGGCATTTTTATTTCCCCCAAAGCCATGTTCCGCTCTGTTATCAAATCAATATTATGTTGCTGTGATAATTCGTTTGTGAAAAATATACTGGGATAGTGTTTATTTGTATTATATCACATTACGTTATTAATTGCAAGCATATTTCTTGTTATAATAACATTTTCCCACAATTTGTTTATTAAAGCATGAACAATAAAATTCATGAAATACAATATATAATCTTGAATATATGTGTTGTTTCGAGAAAAAATATTTGACACAATTGCAGATTCAGTTTTCAAATACTATACGAAAACAGTCGCTTTTTGCTGATGCTATTTCAGATATTACGAGGTTTTATGCAGATTTGAAAAGATTAGTCAGCCGCTTTGTCATTATAAGTAAAGAGGTTAAAATTATTGCATTATGCGTTAAACAATTAAACAAAAATATTATAACATTTTGTAAATTCTATTGTACCGTAATTGCATAAATGCTATAATAATTACGGAAATACAGCACTTTATCATGCTGTGTTTTCAAGTGAGTGCAATTGTTGTTTGGTGATTTAATTACAGGCAGGTGTGAAATGAAATATAATATATATTTTGATGTGGCAGCGCTGGTGCTGTTCTCGGTTACAGCTATAGTATATTATTTCAAAAGGCGTGTTCCGTGCAGAAGGAATAAGGTGTTCGGAGTTTTATTGGCGGCGTCTGCAATATCGGCTGTTTTTGATATTCTGTCTGTTGTTACGACAGTTGATAAGGTGGGATTTCACTTTAAATTCTTTTGCCACATAGTCTATTATATCACTCACAATGCAGTACCTTTCTTGTTCTTTGTTTATATACTGCTGTTGACGGATAACTTTTCGGGAATTTCAAAAGTATTCAGATTTGCGGTATATGCGCCGATATGTATAAATATTCTGGCAATATTGTCTTCGATCTTTACTCAGTGGATAATTTATCTTGATGACAGAGGAGAATACCACAGGGGATTCTTGCAGCCAATGTGCTATGTTATAGCCATTTACTATCTGATTTTCGGTGTAGTTTACGCTTTGAAAAACCGTAGAATACTTTCAGCACAGGTGGTAAGAGCTATAACAGGATTCATATTTATGACCATGATCGCTGTAATAATACAGCTGTTTAATCCCAGCTTGCTTGTTGAGTGCTTTGGAAATGCCGTTTGTATTCTGCTTGTTATGTTTACTTTGCAGAATCAGGATGATATGATAGATTCGATCACCAAAATGCTTAACAGAAGCACCTTTATAAACAACTGTATGATAAATTATTCGGCAGAAGACCCGTTTACCATTCTGCTTATACGCATACCCGATTTCACGATCATGATGAATACGTTTGGCGGTCGTTTTATAAATGACCTTCTTAGCAGCTTTTCCGAATACCTTTCATCTTTTGTAAATCTGGGTGACGGATATTATCTTGAGGACGAGTGTTTTGCTCTGACCTTTTCAAAGGACGACGGAAAAGTCGGCAACGTTTATCGTGAGATCCGCTCAAAGCTTGACTCTAACTGGAAAATAGGAACTGTAGATACCCTTATTTCTGCAAGCTTTTTAAGGATAGACTGTCCCGGTGACGCCCGTGATGTTGAAACGCTGATGGATTATATAGATCAGTTCAAGCACATGGGTGACGTAACGGAACATCTGCTGCATACCGGCGAGATCAATATGTATGACAAGAAGCGCAGGATAGATGTTGAGCGTGCGATAGACAGAGCTATTTCGCAGAGAAAATTCAAGGTGCTTTATCAGCCTATTTATTCTAATGAGCAGAATAAGATCATTTCATGCGAAGCCTTGGTGAGAATGTATGACGACGATCTTGGCTGTGTGCCGCCGTCGGAGTTCATACCCATTGCCGAGCAAAACGGTCAGATACTTAAAATAGGCAGATTTGTTTTTGAAGAAGCCTGTAGATTTATAAGAAAGGGAACCGCTGTAAAGCTGGGTATAGAGTATGTTCAGGTAAATCTTTCGGTGGTTCAGTGTATGCAGTCGGACCTTGTTGAGCAGCTGATGAATATTATGGACAGCTATAAAGTAGACCCGTCGCAGATATGTCTTGAGGTAACTGAAACCGCAGCGGTATATTCACCGCAGATAATGGAGCGAAACATCAGGGCATTGTCTGAAAGTGGAGTAAAGTTTGCGCTTGACGATTACGGTACAGGATATTCAAATATCAACTACCTGCTTAATCTTCCGTTCAGATTTATAAAGCTTGAGAAAGAGATAGTCTGGGCTTGCTTTAAAAGCGAAAAGGCGCATATTGCAATTGAAAGTATCATTGCAATGATCAAAAAGCTAAACATGAAAATAGTAGCCGAAGGAATTGAAACTCAGGAGCAGTTAAAAGAACTGATACATATGAACTGTGATTTTATTCAGGGATATTATTTTTCAAGGCCTATTGATGAAGAAGAGTTTATTGAAACGGTTCGCAAATTGAATTGTGAAACTGTTGAAGTATAAGAAAAAGCCGATACTGCAAAATCAGCGGTATCGGCTTTCTGTTTATTCTTTTCTGTCTTCAGCGTTAAGGTTTCCGAGAGAAAGTGATTTGAGATAAGCATTGATAAATCCGTCAAGGTCTCCGTCCATTACAGCGTTGACGTTTGAAGTTTCAAAACCTGTTCGGTGATCCTTTACCAGTGTGTACGGCATAAATACATATGAACGTATCTGTGCGCCCCAAGCTATTTCTTTCTGAACGCCTTTTATATCCTCGATTCGTTCAAGATTTTCTCTTTCTTTTATTTCAATAAGCTTTGCTTTCAGCATTTTCATAGCGTAATCCCTGTTCTGGAACTGAGAACGCTGAGTCTGACAGGCGCAGACTATTCCTGTAGGCTTATGGATAAGTCTTACGGCTGATGAAGTTTTGTTGATGTGCTGTCCGCCTGCGCCGCTTGAACGGTATACCTGCATTTCAATATCTTCAGGACGTATTTCAACTTCTACCGAATCATCTATTTCCGGCATTACGTCTATAGCGGCAAAAGAAGTGTGTCTGCTTCCTGAGCTGTCGAATGGAGAAATACGGACAAGTCTGTGTATACCCGATTCGCTTTTAAGATATCCGTAAGCGTTCTCTCCTTCTACTATGATCGAAGCGCTCTTCATTCCTGCGTCGTTGCCCT
>JBJERD010000075.1:0-4277 GCA_051882095.1 Oscillospiraceae bacterium | reverse complement strand
GCACGTCGCTTACGCTTACCTGCGGGATAAGTGTCGAATCGTCATCCTTGTCCTGCAACAGACCTGCAATATCGGTCATGAGGATAAGATTTTCAGCACGCAGACAGGATGCAATTCTTGCGGCTGCGGTGTCGGCGTTTATGTTGTAAGCCTGACCGTCCTCGGAAGTACCCACAGTTGCGATAATAGGCACATATCCGTTGTTAAGTGCGTCTATAATAGGCTTTGTGGTGACCTTTTTGATGTCGCCCACATAGCCAAGGTCGATGTCGCCCTGCTTTTTCTCAGCAAGTATCATTTCGCCGTCACAGCCGCAAAGTCCCAGCGCCTTTCCGCCGTGAAGCTGCAAAGCCGAAACAAGCTCCTTGTTGACCTTTCCTGCAAGAACCATTTTTACAATGTCTATGGTATCGGCGTCGGTGTATCTCAGTCCGCCGATAAATTTGCTTTCAATTCCCACACGCTTGAGCATTGCGTTTATCTCGGGACCGCCGCCGTGCACAAGCACAACCTTGATGCCTACCATGTTCAGAAGCACTATATCACTCATTACGGCTTCTTTAAGCTCGCTGTTTGTCATAGCATTTCCGCCGTATTTTACAACAACTACCTTATCGTGATATTTCTGAATGTAGGGCAGAGCGTCAATAAGTATCTGACTTCTGATATTATTGCTTTTTTCCATTTTCATCTTTCCTTTTATGTAAAATTAATTTTGCTGTCCCGATGAGTTCTGAGCCGAGAAAACAGCGTCGTTCAATATTCTGTAAACCTCCTGCGGGTCATAGACCGAATATATTCCTCCGCCTGCCTGCCGAAAGCCGCTGTCATCACTGCTGCGGACATATACAACGTCGTTTATCCCGAAGAAAACGGTGCCTATATTGTTTTTGCCGCAAACAAATCTTATGTTGCATATCTTCCCCAGAAATTCGGCGTTAAGACCGTTCTTTGTAAGAGTAAGCACACGTCGGTTGGTTATTGCGTAATACTTCTTTCCGCCGTTTTTGGTGAACAATAAAACGCCGATAATTATAAACGGTACACCGAAAAGCCCGAAAATACCACCGCTCAATGTAGCCGTTACCGTCCAGAAGATCGCAAACGCAAGCCAGAAAACTGCAAAGACTTTATAAAAAGCTCCCCCTTCGTTTGCTTTCATTCCGCCGCCTTTTTGCGACTCACCCTGCCACAGTATCTCCTCGCCGTACATAAGATACTGCGAAAAGCGGTCAATACCGCTTGCGTATTCTGCTGCCTGCTTTTCGTATTGTTCAAGCTCGTCAAACATATAACTCTCCCCCTGTCATGTGTCTATTCTTGTAAGCAAGTATAAGAATTATATCATCGTGATATCTGTTTTGAGATCACGATCTGTAATCGCCGTTTATCTTTACATAGTCATATGTCAGGTCGCAGCCCCATGCGGTAGCCGAGAAATCTCCGTCTCCCAGCGAGATGTCGATAGCTATCTCGTCCTCAAGCAGTACCTGTTTAGCGATCTCCTCCGAGAACTCAACGCCCGAGCCGTTTTCACAAACGTGTATTCTTCCTGCATTTGAGGAAAGTGATACCGATACCTTGTTAATATCAAATTCTGCATCGGCATAGCCTACAGCGCAGAGTATTCTTCCCCAGTTTGCGTCTGCACCGAACATTGCGCACTTGAACAGGGGAGAGCAGATAACGCTCTTTGCCACAGTTATAGCCGTATCAAGGTCGTCAGCGCCTGAAACTGTACATTCAAGCAGCTTTGAAGCGCCTTCGCCGTCCTTTGCCAGCATACGGGTAATGTTCATCATAACTATGTAAAGCGCCTGCTTGAAGCTGTCAAAAGCTTCGCCCTCGGCGGTTATCTCATCGTTTCCTGCAAGACCGTTAGCCATAACGCAGCAGGTGTCGTTGGTAGACTGGTCACCGTCAACAGACAGACAGTTGTATGTTATCTTTACCACTTCGCTGAGAGCCTTTTGCAGCATCTCGGATGAAACTGCGCAGTCGGTGGTGATGAAATTAAGGGTAGTAGCCATGTTGGGGTGTATCATTCCGCTGCCTTTGCCCATTCCGCCAAGACGGCATACCTTTCCGCCTGCTTCGAACTCGACAGCAACCTCTTTTTTGAAAGTATCGGTTGTCATGATTGCCACAGCCGCCTGCTCGTTTCCGTCGTAGGAAAGCCCCATAACAAGGTCGTTCATTGCGTTTTCGATAGGCTCGATAGGAAGTATCTGTCCGATAACTCCCGTAGAAGCAACAATGACCTCCTCCTGCTTTATTCCAAGATGCTGGGAGGTAAGCTCGCACATTCTCTCAGCTTTCTGAATACCGTCAGCGTTGCAGGTGTTTGCGTTTTTCGAGTTAACGATAACAGCCTGAGCCTTTCCACCGCTTTTTTCAAGGTTCTCCTTTGTAACGATGACCGGAGCGCCCTTTACCTTGTTCTGAGTGTAAACTCCTGCGGCGTTGCACATAACGTCCGAGACAACCATAGCGATATCGTTTTTTCTGTCCTCGGAATGTTTTATTCCGCAGTAAAGTCCGTTAGCCTTAAAGCCCTTAGCGGCGCAAACTCCGCCGTCTATGTAATTGTAGCCGTCAAATTCTTTGAATGTTATATCTTTCATTGTAAAAACTCCTTATGTATTCTGACAATAACGCACTAAACCAGCCCCGTCGTCTCGTCAAGACCAAGCATGATGTTCATGTTCTGAACAGCCGCTCCCGAAGCTCCCTTGCCTAAGTTGTCAAGTCTGGAGCAGAGCAGTATCTGTTCGTCGTTTCCGCATACGAAGATCTGCATATCGTTTGTTCCTGCCAGAGTGTTTGCAGGCAGGAAGCCGTCGGGGAGAGTTTCCTTGCCGCCAAGCTCCATTACCTTTACAAATCTCTGTCCCTCATAGTGAGCAGACATTATCTCATGAATGTCCGCAGGCGTGTAACGCTTTGTCAGCGCTCTTGAAATAAGCGGAACTGTTACAACCATGCCGCTGTAATAGTCGTCAACAATGGGGTTGAACATTGGCTTGTATTTAAGTCCGCACACCGCCTGCATTTCGGGAAGATGCTTGTGGCTCTGCGCCAGAGCGTACTGACGGGGAGAGCACATTTCCTTTGTTTTTCCTTCTCCCTCAATAGCAGCTATCATCTTTTTTCCGCCGCCGCTGTAGCCCGATACGGCATGAGCCGTCAGCGGATAATCCTCCGGCAGAACGCCTGCCTGCACCAGCGGATAAACAATGCTTATAAATCCACTTGCATAGCAGCCGGGGTTTGCAACTCTTTTTGATGCCGCAATGTTTTCTCTGTGCTTTGCCGACAGCTCCGGGAAGCCGTAATCCCAAGCAGGGTCGGTTCTGTGAGCTGTTGAAGCGTCGATTATTCTCACGTCGGGATTTTCCGCAAGCGCCGCAGCCTCAATAGCGGCAGCGTCGGGCAGACAAAGAAATGTGATATCCGACTGGTTTATAAGTCTTTTTCTTTCGTTTATATCCTTGCGCTTTTCCTCGTCGATAAGCAGTATCTCAAGGTCTGTGCGCTTTTCAAATCTGTCGAATATCTGAAGACCCGTAGTGCCTTCTTTTCCGTCTATAAATACTTTGGTTTTCATTATATCAAGTCCCTTTATCAATGCACAATGCACAATTATGGTGTCGGCTGCGCCGATGATCTATTTTGTTTGTCTGAACTGGCTGCCTATGCCCGAGCCGAAGAACATTGCTATTGCGGTCATAACAATGTAATTTGGTTCTACGCTGTCGAAGCCGAAAAGAAAATACTCCGCAACGGTGACAGTTGTGACAGTCAGCAGATAGTACCACTTTATGCCGTGCCTTTTAGCATACTGAAAGGCTGCAACTAATGTGCCTATGGGATAAACAAACAGAAACCCCAGTATAAACGGCATAAGCGAGGTGGTGACCTCTGTGGTGTAATAGAAAATTCCTGCGCCTGCTGCGGTCCATATCAGAATATAGACTACTGCCGCAAACAGGGGATTGTCCGATATTTTAAGCTTTTTCATATTCTTGCTCTGACGTATTCTATCTGCGCCTTTACCGATTCGGGAGCAGGTCCGCCTGCGGCTTTTCTCTGCATCACGCAGGTGTCAAGGCTGATAGCCTCATAAACGTCCTCGTCAAAGGTATCGCAAAGAGCCTTGTACTCTTCAAGAGGAAGAGTTTCAAGAGTAAGATCCTTTTCAATGCAGGTGTGTACCAGTGTTCCCGTTATCTTGTAAGCGTCTCTGAACGGCAGACCCTTTTTAACAAGATAGTCTG
>JBJERD010000074.1:0-4303 GCA_051882095.1 Oscillospiraceae bacterium | reverse complement strand
CCTGCATATTCGGTGATGTACTTTACGGTTAAGAAGGCTCCCGAAAGAAAGAAGCCTGCTAAGAAGTCTGCCGCTTCGGGCAAGAAGACAGCTTCAAAAACTGCCGCAAGCTCTGCCGGAGAAACTGGAAAGAAGACTTCCGCTAAAGCTTCTGCTGTTAAGCCAGCGGCTAAGACGGCTAAAAAGAAAAGTAAGTCCACGGCTGAATAGTTCAGCTGAAAAAATAGATGACTAAATATTTAAATTGGTGGGTGAATTATTATGTTCAACAAAAAAGAATGTGTGGCAATGCTTCTTGCCGGCGGACAGGGCAGCCGTTTGTATGCTCTTACGCAGACCGTTGCAAAGCCTGCGGTGCCTTTTGGCGCTAAGTACCGTATCATTGATTTCCCTTTGTCTAACTGTATTAATTCAGGTATTGACACGGTAGGCGTGCTTACTCAGTATCAGCCTCTCGTTTTGAACGAATATATCGGAAACGGTCAGCCTTGGGACCTTGACAGGATCCACGGCGGAGTTCATGTTCTGCCTCCCTATCAGAAGGCTTCAGGTGCAGACTGGTATTCGGGTACTGCTAACGCTATCTATCAGAACATTGCTTTTGTAGACAGATACGATCCTGAATATGTTATAGTTCTTTCAGGCGACCACATCTACAAGATGGACTATAACAAGATGCTTACATATCACAAGGAAAAGAACGCTGCTGCTACTATCGCAGTACTTGACGTTCCTAAGGAAGAAGCTTCGAGATTCGGTATCATGATAACCGACGAGGACGACAACATCATCGACTTTGAAGAAAAACCAAAGAATCCTCGCTCAACTCTTGCTTCAATGGGTATCTACATCTTCACATGGTCCAAGCTGAAAGCTTATCTTATTGCTAATGAAGAGAATAAGGAAGCAAGTAAGGACTTTGGTAAGAATATTATCCCCGATATGAGAGAAGCAGGCGAAAAGCTTGTGGCTTACCGCTTCGACGGCTACTGGAAGGACGTTGGAACGATCGATTCTCTGTGGGAAGCTAATATGGATCTTATCAATCCTAACATTCCTATCGACCTTTATGACCCTGCTTGGAAGATCTATTCAAGAAACCCTGTTCTTCCTCCGCAGTATATCGGCGAGAATGCTATGGTTCAGAATTCAATGATAACAGAAGGCTGCTATATCGATGGTTCTGTTGAGTTCTCTATGATCTCGGATGGCGTTACCGTTGAAGAGGGCGCTGAGATTTACGATTCAATACTTATGCCGGGCTGCGTTGTTAAGAAGGGCGCAAAGGTAGAGTATGCTATCGTCGGTGAAAACTCGGTTATCGGCGAGAATTGTCAGATCGGTGCAAGACCTGAAAACATCGACGACAAGGACACATGGGGCGTAGCCGTAGTTGGTCATAACCTCAATATTTCTAATGATTCTGTAGTTGCTCCTAAGGCAATTATTTCATCGGATATGTAAGAAAGGAGCGGCTGAAGATGGAAGTAAATATGGGAAACGTACTTGGTCTTATTTTCGCTAATATGCATGATATGACTGTTGGCGATCTTACTAAAAACAGAACCATGGGTTCTATTATGTTCGGAGGCAGATACCGTCTTATCGACTTTCCGCTTTCCAATATGGTAAACAGCGGAATTACTGAGGTAGGAGTTATCACAAAGTCTAATTATCAGTCGCTGCTGGATCATCTTGGCTCTGCAAGAGAGTGGGATCTGGCAAGAAAGAAGGGCGGTCTTTATATTCTGCCGCCGTTTGGAAATGTTGACAGCAAGCTTTACAGAGGAAGAATTGAAGCGCTTTACGGAGCAATGAGCTTTATCAAGCACTCAATGGCTAATTATGTTGTTCTTTCCGACTGCGATGTTGTAACAAACATGGATTTCAAGCCTATCGTTGCACAGCACATTGAAAGCGGCGCTGACATTACTGTAGTTGCTCACACAGGAGCTTATACTTCTGAGGATATCAAGCAGTCAACAGTATTCAACATGGACGATGAAGGACGTGTTAAGTCTGTTCTTATCCAGCCTGATATCAGCGGAACCTGCACGGCAAGCCTTAATATATTTGTTATGAGCAAGCAGTTCCTTATTGATATGATCTCTGATTCTATCGCAAGAGGAAACGTAAGCTTTGAGACTGATATTCTTCAGGCTAAATGCGGCGAGCTCAACATCAAGGTTTTTGAGTATTCAAATTATTTCAGCAAGATATCCAGCGTTGCAAGCTATTTCAGGGCTAATCAGGAGCTTCTCAAGGCTGAGAACGCTAAGAAGCTTTATCTGCCAAAGAGATCTATTTACACAAAGGTAAGCGACAATGCTCCCGTTAAGTATGATCTTGACAGCAAGGTGAATAACTCTCTTATTGCCGACGGCTGTATCGTTGAGGGCGAGGTAGAAAATTCTATCCTGTTCAGAGGCGTTAAGGTCGGCAAGGGCGCTAAGGTAAAGAATTGTATTCTTATGCAGGGTACTGTTGTAGGAAATAATTCCGAGATAAACTACCTTATCACCGATAAGAACGTTAATATCGGAGAAAATCATATTCTCACCAGCGCTCCTAGCTATCCTATGTATGTGGGCAAGGGAGCTTCGGTATAATCATGCTAAGTATTCGGGGACCTGCTGTTTCGCAGGTTCCTGAATAAATATATTCGCAGAATTTCAGAAAGAGGGTATTAGTTTGAATATTTTATACACAGCAAGCGAGGCGCTGCCTTATATCGCTTCCGGCGGACTTGCAGATGTTGCCGGTTCTCTTCCTGCAGCAATCAACGCCGAAGGTCATGATTGCAGAGTCGTAATTCCTTATTACAGCCAGATAAAGCAGGAGCTGAAGGATCAGCTTACATACCTCACAAACTTCACCGTGCCTGTTGCATGGAGAAATCAGTACTGCGGAGTTTTTGTTGGTCATGTAAACGGAGTGACTTATTATCTGCTCGATAACGAGTATTATTTTGCAAGAAACGGTCTTTACGGTTTCTATGACGACGCCGAGAGATATATTTTCTTCTCCCGCGCGGTGCTTGAGCTTATCAGATATATTGATTTCAAGCCTCAGGTTATAAATGCAAACGACTGGCAGACTGCTCTTGTTCCTGTTTATTATGATATTTTCTACAGATATCAGGCAGGCTATGAAGACATCAAGACAGTATTTACTATCCACAACATTCAGTATCAGGGTCAGTATGGTCTTGAGCTTATAAACGACCTTATGGGCATACCGCTTTATCATACAGACCTTGTTTCGTATGACGGCGACGTAAACTTTATGAAGGCTGCTATCGAAGCTGCGGACAAAGTAACTACAGTTTCGCCAAGCTATGCATGGGAAATCCTCGACCCGTGGTATTCTCACGGTCTTGACAGGATACTTGTAAACAAGCAGTACAAGCTGTGCGGCTTCCTTAACGGTATCGATCAGAACGTTTACAATCCTGAGACCGATCCTAACATTCCTAAGAATTTCAGTTTGAATGACAAATCGGGCAAGGCTGTTTGTAAGACTAAGCTTCTGGATGAGCTTGGTCTGGCTCACGGCAAGGAGCCTGTTATCGGTATCGTTACCAGATTTGTTTCACACAAGGGTCTTGACCTTATCAAGTATGTTTTTGAAGACATAATCAGACTTGGTTATAAGTTTGCTATTCTCGGTTCGGGCGAAAAGATCTATGAGGATTTCTTCAAAGAGATGCATTATCGTTATCCGGACAGAGTTGGACTTACTGTCGGATTTGTTCCTCCGCTTTCCAAGAGGATATATGCAGGTGCGGATATGTTCCTTATGCCTTCTCAGAGCGAGCCTTGCGGACTTGCACAGATGATCGCTCTCAGATATGGTACTATCCCAATAGTTCGTGAGACGGGCGGTCTGAGAGATTCAATTCATGACGCAGGCGCACCGGGCGGAAACGGATTTACTTTTAAATCCTACAACGCTCACGATATGCTTGACGCTTGTACAAGAGCAAGAGTTTATTATGATGACAAAATGAAGTGGGCTCATCTGGTAGACCTTGCTATGAAGGAAGATTTCAGCTGGAAGAAATCTGCTCAGCTTTATATCGGACTTTACAAAGACATTCACTAATTTTTTTCATATCATCTATTTTCTTGACGCTCCGTTCAAATTCGGAGCGTCATTTTTTATTGGTTCACAATTATATAAGTTCAGAGATTATGCAATTTAAGTATAGCAGTATCAGTATTAAGCTTAAGAAATCCCTAAGATTAATTGTAGGTTTGTCAATGATGCGTTACAAAAGTTTCAGAAAACTTCGCCGGCAGTT
>JBJERD010000073.1:0-4308 GCA_051882095.1 Oscillospiraceae bacterium | reverse complement strand
AGGGCGCAGCGAGAGATGGGCCGCAGACTCTCCTGCAATCGCTCGGATATGTAAACGGTATTCAGGTTCCATTTTGGTTTTGGCATGACCTAACCTCCAACTCATTCTATTTGTATCCACTCTATGCAGATCGGACGGATTTTTTTATCCTCCGGGAATGTCCAAAATCTCCCGAAGCAAAACGAGTTGGGAATACGTCCTTCTGCACAGTATTAATTGACTCTCCGTGAGGATATAATCTATCAGAATACATTATATGTGAATATGCGTGGTTTTTTCAACAATCTGATGTTAATTATTCTTGAACTTTTTCGTCCGAATTTAGAAAAAATCCGGAAATCTTTCGGTAAAAATATATACGCTTGTTTTTTTATGATGATTTCTTCCAAAAATCAAGAAAATACTTGCATATATGGTTTTTGCGCAGATTTTTTTCAAACATTGATTGAGAATTAGTATTAGAAAGAAGAACAGCACCACATAATTCTGTGATGCTGTTCTGCCCAAACAACGTAAAATCGCCCTTTTCCCGTAAGCTCCTCTTGTTGTGTCGGGATTGCCTGCGCAGAGTGCCTTTACTTCTGCGTAGTCAAGAGCAGTTTCGTCCATATCCGCACAGGTTCTTTCGGGAGTTTTGCTTGTCATGACCTGTGAAATGAATTTCTGCTTGTTCTCAAGGATCTGGAATAAATAGCTGTCAAAGGATTTATTTGTAACGTAACGATAAATATCCACCTCGGGATTTTCGTTACCCTGACGCTCAATTCGACCATTACGCTGCTCCATGTCAGTAGAACAATTCTTACGGAACATCTTCTTTCTAATAAATCGGGCATTAGATCCTGCCCACAAACTTGTAGTAAATCTCGATTTTCTGAGCTTTTTCACCGTCTATCACTTCGGCTTCGTGAACAACGATTTTTTCAATGAGGGTGTGCAGGATAGCGGAGTTAAGCTCGGTGATAAGGCTGTAATCCTTGATAAGATTAACAAAAGTATCCACATTTTCCGTAGCAGCCTTGCTGTTGCGGATTTTTTCTTCAAGTTCGCCTATCTGATTTTCAAGGGTTATCTGCTCGGCTTCATACTTGGCAGAGAGCTGTTTATAGTTTCTCTCGGAGATGTTACCGCTGACCTTATCTTCATAAAGGCTTGAGAAAAGCCTGTCAAGCTCTGATATTCTGTTCTTCGCCTTACGGAGTTCCTTCTCTGCCCTTTTGGTATCATCGGAAGCATTGCAGTCCAGCGTGGATATTATCTCGGAAACCATTTTGTCATCATCTTCCAAAGCACATTTCGCACGATACTGAATATCCGCAAGAACAGCATCATAAAGGTCACGAGCTTCGATCCAGTGCTGTGTGCAGTGAGTTTTTCCGTAGAGCCTGTAAAAGTTGCACTGATAGCCTACCATATCAATAACATTGGGTCTTGGATTTCTTCTGTGGGCGCAGGACTTTGTAAGCGTATGGTCACAATCGGCACATCTCAATAAGCCTGCGAATATGTTGTCAAATCCGTCACTCTTTTTTTCACGATGATGGGATTTTACCATTGTCTGAACAAGCTCCCACTTTTCGGGTTCAATGATAGGTTCGTGCATATTCTCCACAATGAACGCCTTTGAATTTCTTGCGTATCTTTTCTTGCTCTTGGCTGAGATTTTCGGCCTTTGCTGTCCTCGGATATGTCCTGCATATACGGGATTGGTGAGAATGGTGGAAACAGCTCCGTCACGCCAGTCATATATGTCCATATCGGTGCTGATATGCGAAGCATAGGTGTTATTGAAATATTCAGCTGCAATGGCGGCAGGCTTCGGGATTTTCTCGGCACGAAGGGCAGCGGCAATTCTATGTACGCCGTTTCCGTCAAGGTAAAGCTCATAAATCTTGCGAACAACAGGGGCGCACCTTTCATCAATGATAAGGTGATTTTTGTCCTGCGGATCTTTGATATATCCGTAAGGAGCTTTATTCCCGATGTGCTTGCCTTGACTCTGACGGGTATAAAGTGCGGACTTTATCTTTTTGGAGATGTCCTGCGAATACATATCATTAAGCAGATTTCTGAACGGAGCAATGTCAAGGGAAGAAGCGTTAAGGGTATCAACGTTATCATTGAGGGCGATGTAGCGAATACTGTGTTCGGGGAAATACACTTCCATATAGAAGTCGCTCTCAAGGTGATTTCTTCCAAGTCTTGACTGGTCTTTCGTGATAACACAATTTACCTTTTTGGCTTCAACGTCCTCTATCATACGCTTGAATCCGGGGCGTTCTGTGTTAAGACCTGTGAAGCCGTCATCAATGTAAAAATCGTGGATAATTATATTGTTCTCGCTGCAGAAACGGGTGAGCATATCACGCTGAGTATCAATACTTGCACTGTCCTTGTCCATAAGACCGTCATCTTTGGAAAGTCTGAGATAAAGGGCTGCGGTATAAATTGTATTTGGCTGTTTCATTATGAAATTCCTCCTATAATTTCAGAACAGCCGTAATATATTGTATCTTTATTATACTACGGCTGACCTGAAAAATCAAGTGATATTGATTTATATTTATGAGTTTTATGCAGTTTCTTTTATCTTCTTCTGCACCTTTTCCTCAATGATTTTCTTGAATACTTTGGTATCCTTTTCTGTTCCTACATAGTGAGGGACTACGATGATTTTCGTAGGCTTTTTCTTTATCTTTTTGTACATATATTGGGATTCTCCTTTCCTGTTTTTTCTTTTGTTCGTGTAAAATCAACGGGAGTAACCATTCCTCTTTCTGCGTTCTTCTGCCCGTTTTTTCGCTTCCTCTCGCTCAATAGCCATACGCTTTTCAACTATCTGCCTTTCAGCTATTTCCCTTTCTTCCTCGGCTTTGCGCTGTTCCTCAAGGGCAGCTTTCTGCAAGCTTTCTTCGTATGCTGCAAGCTCTTTCTTCCCGGAAGTCAAGTAACGTACATAATCGGTTTCTGTCTGACGGATAAAGGTGGAGTAATGAGCTGTTACCTCTTTCTTTTCCGCAATCGCCCTATCATACTTGTCCTGCGTTTCTGCAAACTCCGATTTCATCTTTTCAAGATGTTTTTCATAGAACTTTACTTTTTCTTTTGAATCTATATTTAATTGATAAAATAATCTGTACGGAAAAAGTTTGTGATTGGGAGTAGGCGGATCGGCGTTAAGAAGCTCAAAATAGCGATCGGCATTTTCAACGATAAATTCGTAATCCTTGATAATACTCTGATCAATATTGTAGTTTCTTACAATATCGTCAGTTTTTTCGGCTATCTTGTTGACGTGCTTTTCAAAATCCTCTTTGGAATGGATATTATGCTCGTGAATGTAACAAAGCAGCTCCGCACTCCTGCGGACCTCATTGTATGTGACCTTTGGATTTTCTTCGGGCTTTCGGTAAAGTATCATCTGTATCTGCCGCAAGCAAAGAGCATATTCCCTCTGAATGCCTGTATATGTAAGCACCTTGTCAAGCGACATTTCCTTGTCCTTGTTCTCGATGCGGTATTTAAGTTCTTCAAGACCGTACCCGTCACCCAGCTTTAACGTGCGGACGGGTTTGCGTTTATCAAGATTTGCGGGTCTTACGGATAAATACTTTCCCTGACGTACAAGGTATCCGCAATTACAGAGCTGCACCACCAAATCGTCAATACTGCGGACATTCTCCATAAGCACAATTCGGTCAATATCGTCACATAGCTTCTGCTTCCACGATGTGCCGTTCTGACGGGCAAGCCACTCTGCATAATTCTGATTTGCGTTCCATTTCGGATTTTCAATAACGCTGAGGTTTTTGAGCCAGCAAAGCTTGTTGATTTTTTCCTTGCAGAGATTCAAGGTCTTTTTGTTATCAAGCCAGCGTTTCCCGTCCATATTGAAAGCGTTTGCAGCCAGATGAACGTGAATGTTCTTTGTGTCTGCGTGGGTCGCTATCAATACCTGATGATTATCTCCAAAAATCTCTTTTGCCCACTGTTCTGCAATTCGATGAGCTTCCTGCGGAGTGACTTCCCACCCCTTGAAAGAAATGACATAATGGTGCATTTTCAGATGTTCTTTTCCTGTGGGATTTCCTACTCTGTGGAATTTTTCTCCTGCGAAATGCTCATAGCACATAGCCATTTCCATATACGCCGATTCGGGGTCTTCGGAGCATTTCAAGCCTGTGACAATAGCCGCTTTATGCTCCTTGGTTTCTCCCACAATATATTTGAGTGTTGCCAGAGGTGAGTTTTTTATTGAAAAGTGCTTTAATACCGCCACTAAAACTCCACCTCCCTTAAAGGCAGCGG
>JBJERD010000072.1:0-4328 GCA_051882095.1 Oscillospiraceae bacterium | reverse complement strand
ACTGCCAGTCCGTTAGGAGCGATGATGTATCTCTTCTCTCCGTCCTCGTACTGAACAAGTGCGATGAATGCCGATCTGTTAGGATCGTACTCGATAGTAAGAACTGTAGCGTTCATATCGAGCTTGTTTCTCTTAAAGTCAATTACACGGTATTTTCTTCTTACTCCGCCGCCTCTGTGACGAACAGTGATTCTACCGTAGCTGTTTCTGCCTGATTTCTTATCCATTGGCTCAAGCAGAGATTTGCATGGAGCAACCTTTGACAGCTCTGAGTAGTCGGTAACAGTCATGCCACGTCTACCCGGAGTTGTAGGCTTGTAGCTCTTTATTGCCATTGAAATTCACTCCTTAATCTGAGTTTTGCGAAGAAGTCAAAGAGTCGGGAAGCTTTATCCTTTCTCCAAGTGCTCCTCCATACCTACGTTCTGCGGTGAATGGGAGCTTTGCTCCAGCGGTCCCCGCCGCCTCGCAGAACCTTTTCCCTTCCTGCTTGGGTATATCGCCGGGAGGGAAGTAATGCGGAAGCTTTCCGCACCTCTTTTAGAAGGCTGATTTTTTAATTAGTACATACCGTCGAAGAATTCGATGGTCTTGTCGCCTTCAAGAGTAACGATTGCTTTTTTCCAGTCAGGTCTGAAGCCAACGCTTCTTCCCATTCTCTTCTGCTTGCCCTTAACGCTGATGGTGTTTACCTTGGCAACCTTTACGCCGAAAAGCTCTTCAACAGCCTTTGCGATCTCAACCTTGTTAGCGTCCTTAGCAACCTGGAAAGTATATTTGCCGTCCTGAAGTCTCTCCATGGAGTCCTCAGTGATGATCGGCTTGATCACAATATCTTGAGCAGTCTTAGTCATTATGCATAAACCTCCTCAATCTTTGTTACAGCGTCCGAAGCAACGATGAACTTATCGTAGTTCAGGATATCGTAAACATTAAGAGTGTTTACTGTAGCTGTCTTAACGCCCGGGATGTTTCCTGCACTCTTTACTACCTTTGCATCAGCCTCAGCAGTAACGATAAGAGCCTTGCCCTCAACGTTAAGAGCCTTGAGCATATCAACGATAGTCTTGGTCTTGAACTCCTCAACCTTGATAGCGTCAACCACTACAAGATTTTCGTCGATGACCTTAGTAGAAAGCGCTGACTTCATACCCAGTCTTCTCTCTTTTTTATTCAGAGAATAGCCGTAATCTCTTGGCTTAGGTCCGAGAGCAACACCACCGTGTGTCCACTGCGGAGCTCTGATAGAGCCCTGTCTTGCATGACCCGTACCCTTCTGTCTCCAAGGCTTTCTTCCGCCGCCTCTTACCTCTGTTCTTGTAAGAGTTGACTGTGTGCCCTGTCTCTGGTTTGCAAGATAATTAACAACCATTGCGTGCATTACTGTCTTGTTCGGCTCAATACCGAAAACAGCGTCGTTAAGCTCAGTGTCGGCTACCTTTTTGCCTGTCATATCAAATACTGAAATCTGTGACATTCTAACTCCTCCTTCCACTAAGCCTTCTTAACGCAATCAACGATAGTAACTGTTCCGTTCTTAGGACCGGGGATAGCTCCCTTGATTGCAATAAGATTATTTTCTGCGTCAACCTTGACAATCTCAAGATTCTGAACTGTAACCTTCTCAGCACCCATGTGTCCGGGCATTCCCTTACCCTTATAGATTCTTGAAGGGGATGAGCAAGCGCCCATTGAACCTGCGTGTCTGTGTACAGGACCTGTACCGTGTGTTTCCTTCAGTCTTGCATTGTTGTGACGTTTGATAGTTCCTGCGAAGCCCTTACCTTTGCTTGTACCGCTTACATCTACGATGTCGCCCTCAGCAAATGTATCAGCCTTTACGATGTCGCCGACGTTTACAGACGAGATATCGTCAAGTCTGAACTCCTTAAGAGTTCTCTTCATAGCTACGTCAGCCTTCTTGAAGTGTCCCTGGAGAGGCTTGTTTACTCTCTTTGCTCTGATGTCGCCGAAGCCAAGCTGAACTGCTTCATAACCGTCGTTTTCAACGGTTTTCTTCTGAACGACAACGCAAGGACCTGCTTCAACTACAGTTACAGGAATTACTTTTCCTGCTTCATCGAAAATCTGTGTCATACCGATTTTCTTACCGATGATTCCCTTTTGCATTTTTATTTCCTCCTATGTGGTTATTGGTTGAGCCTTTCGCCCAACATGACCTGCTTACATTGATGCGAGATTGCACGCAATCTCTTTTTGGAAATTACTTGATCTCCATTACAATGTTTACGCCTGCAGGAAGGTCAAGACTTTCAAGAGCTGTTGTTGTTTCCTTTGTAGGACGGATAACGTCGATAAGTCTCTTGTGAGTTCTCATCTCAAACTGCTCTCTGCTGTCTTTGTACTTATGAACAGCTCTGAGGATAGTTACAACCTCTTTGTCAGTAGGAAGGGGGATAGGTCCTGAAACCTGTGCGCCCGAGCGCTTTACAGCCTCTACAATCTTAGCTGCTGCTGCGTCTACTACTGCGTGCTCATAACCTTTGATCTTGATTCTGATCTTTTCATTGACTGCCACTTAAATCGCCTCCTCGTTGCAATATCAAAATGTGGGGGCAGGGGATCTCCCTTATCCGCAATACCTTGTGTTTTTCGCCGCAAACGGCGGTTTTTAAATTCACACTCTGCCGTGTGTTCCCATACTTTCCGATAAAAAATTCCGAACTACCAAAGCGGTATTCGGACTTAGAAAACTGAAAACAGCGCAGTTGAACGCACCCATGCCAAAAGCGGAAAACCGCCCTTCGCAAGAAGCATAAGCACATACTGTGTTTCGGTATTACAGTCGCCCGGTTTAAAATCGGACATACTCCATGAAAATTACCCGGCGCACCGCCGGCAACCTTTCACTTCATCGCATATCTAAGCGTGTTGCTGCTAGGCACACACGCTCTGTGCAGTCACGCAAGTAATATTATACACTATAGATGCGCTGTTTTCAAGCTTTTTGCAAAATTTTATGTGTAGAAATTTTATAAACTTTTTCGCTCGTTTTTATGCAATATGCACATATAATCATTCCCGACAGTTTCATCTCTAAGCGGCTGCATTATATATAATAGTATTATTCCCCCGCAGCGGAGGTTTTATACTTCTCAGCCCACGCTGTTTTTGCCTTTTCGGCACATTCCTTGTCAAGCTCATCAGCGAAAAGCTGCGTATCCACGGCTTTATCAACCAGCTGCCGGGGAAATTTCTCTGTAATGGACTTTTTATAGCTGCCCCCGTCCAAAGGCTCCCAATATTCTGCAAGAGAATAGCCGCTCTCATTTTCCTCAAATGAAATCGCCGCACAGCACAATCCGCCGCCTGTCGAACAGTCGGGCGCAGAATAATTTCTGTACATCGCCATAACATACACCGTCAGACCGTTCTCTGTTTTCTCCGCCCCCAGAAGCTCATGAGCTTCAACGCTTATGCCCGTTTCGTGACCGACGAAGCTTTTCTCATTATGCTTTAAGATCTCCTGCGATATCCGATCGTCCAGACCGTCAGGGATTTCATAAATAACGTCCACTCCCTTTCGTGGACTAACCGTCTCCTTGGTTTTATTGTTGTACCATATCCCGAACACCAAAGCCGCCGCCAGCACGGCAGACAATACTATTATAAGCGTTATCTTTGTTTTCATATGACCGCCCCCATTGCTTGTATGAGTATATTCTATCACAGCCGTCATATGCAATCAATACGTTTAAGATATCCTTAAGATTGTTTTAAGCGTTTTCACGCAAGCTAAAGGCGGACGCTTTTTAACGTCCGCCTCAGTCTGTCGAATAACATAAGTTTTGTGCAAATCAGGGGAAGCCCTATTCGGAGCTCCCTACGGTGGGGGATTTCGCTCACTGCGGTGAGCGACAAGGGGGCTTTGCCCCCGAAGTCTTGCGAGTTTTTCCGAGCAAGACTTTTCCCCTCGCAAGCCCTCTAGCGCCGGGCTTGAGCCTGCTCTTTAATTTTTGCCTTCATTACCACTATTTAATATTTCCCATTATAATACCTCTGCCGTTGGTTGAGATATAGCATCTTCCAAAGGTTTTGGGGTCGCCCGAAATATTTGCGTTCACATTTCCCCATTTTTCGGTATCGTCGTTTATCCTAGTCCAAGTTGCGCCCTTGTCCTGCGACATATAAACGCCATGACCTTCATTGTTTGCCTCGCCGATCATATAGATAGTCATATAATCGCCCTCTTTTTCAGCCTTGCCCAGTCCCAGTGCATCGCAGTCCTGAATATCCTTTGAAGTTGGTACAAGCTCGCCTGTGTCGGTATCAAGCAGATAAACTCCCCCTGCGCCTACCGATACCCA